>CAJAYT010000141.1 GCA_903949285.1 uncultured Burkholderiales bacterium | reverse complement strand
TGGGCTGCGCGCCAGAAAAAACGAGACCTACTAGACGAGGGATTCATTCGCGACCTGCATCGCCAGATGTTTGATAAGACTTGGGCTTGGGCAGGAACTTTTCGCCACAGCAATAAAAACATTGGAGTGGACTGGACGCAGTTGGCTGTGAGGTTGCGCAACCTGCTGGACAATTCAAAATATCAAATCGAGAACCATGTCTACGATGGCGATGAGATGGCTGTGCGGTTTCATCATCAGCTGGTGTGGATTCATGCCTTCCCTAACGGCAACGGACGCCATGCCCGTTTGATGGCAGATTTATTGGCCATGCGTCTTGGTCGCCCACGACTGACGTGGGGTGGAGGTGAGGCAGCCATCACTCCGGTTGGGGAACTTCGCGATCAATACCTGACAGCCTTGCGAGCAGCTGATCAGGGGCAGTTCAATGATTTGATTGCGTTTGCTCGCAGTTGACGAAAGGCACGAACTCAAATAATGGGGCAAAAGAATGTTTAACCGACATTGTCCATTAGGCCGGCTGAGGGACAATTTCCGATTAAATATATACTATTATTTAAAACAGCCTTCATATGTACAGATTGATTTGTATGCGCCTACGCAACACAGGTTGAGTTTTACTGGCCGAGATGCTAGTAGCCACCTTTGGTGATCCTTGCATTTGCTGCTTAGATTGTCAGCAGTGCGGAGGTAGTTCGTGGATCAGATGGTTTTTATGCGTTGGAAAACGTACATGAGCACCCCCCTCCTCCATCTAAATATAGGCGTTATGCCCGTTCATCTTGGCACTCAGAATTAAACTCACAACAGCTTTAAACGACAACTGCCTATCGCCACTTGAGTGTTGGCGGCTAATGACACAAAAGATGGTGCGGGCTTGGGTACTGCAAGCGCAGGCTTTGGTGCTACTGGGTCCAAGCCATGAAATACCAACAGGCTTGCAATGTACAGAGCGTACCGAAGGGGTGCCAATGTATGCTCAAACTCGGAGCCAAGTCCCACCGGAATACGCAGATCGACAAGCTCAATCATGCGAAGTTTGGACTTGCTCATGTTAAAAATCATCCTAGGTCGATCTAACTTGTGTCAAAAGTTAGGCCTAAATCACAATTTCAGGCTCATGACTCGCTGAAAAGGGCGGGACTTGAAAATTCAATCTTTAAACAAATATGATTCTTGCTTTTTTAATTTCATTGTAATAAAATACGTCCTTAGGACGTATTTTATTACAATGAATACATTAAATAAACTTGGCAAGGCTAGTAATCAGCTTTTAAACCAGATTACTCAAATACTGGCCTCACACGACGCGCCCGCCATCTCAACTTATGAGTTAGCTCGCCACACCTATTTGCAAGCCCAAAAACTTGGCATCGACTTTGTAAGCTGCAAAGCCATCTTTAGAGATCTGTGTACTCAACTCGTCGATATTTCACTGATTTCAGAAATTCACCCAATTTCTGAATCAAAAGGCTACCTACTATTCGGTAAAAGCAAAGCCTCTCCAGCAGAAATTATCTGCAGTCTTGACCCTTTTGCCTACATTTCCCATTTGAGCGCAATGGAGTTCCATGGGCTCACCGATCGATTCCCGTCCATCCTGTATGTCACGCGCCCCTCATTGTCCGTATGGAAACAGCAAGCCCAAATACGCATAACTCGCGATCTCCATATAGAAAAAGCTCCTTATTTACTCACCGGCCTACCCAAACTCACCCCCATAAAAATAGCGCGTTTAAATCAAACTCCTATCCATTTTTGGGAACGCTCACAGCTTGGAGCCTTTCGTCTGGTCTCAGGCTCCAAGCTAAGAGTCGCCACAATCGGTCGCGTTTTCCTGGAGATGATCCGAGAACCGGCTCTTTGTGGAGGCCTGCAACATGTTGTTGATGTTTATAGCGCCGAAGCAAAGCGCTATCTAAGACTCATCATTGATGAAATTGATCGCCATGGTCTACCTATTGATAAGGTGCGAACAGGTTATCTATTAACAGAAGTCTGCCAGCTAGAAGCTCCAGAGTTCCAAGAATGGCAAAAACTGGCTCAACGAGGTGGTTCAAGAAAACTTGATCCAGATGGAGAGTACGCCACCGCTTTCTCGGAACGGTGGAAACTATCTATTAACCTCCCCTCTCTGAGCACTCACATTACTCAAGATGAATAGCCCATTAGAGTCTCTCGATGTACCCGGATGGGTTGCCAAAGCCTCGGCAGATAAGAAGAATTTTCGCGAGGCTGTTCATATCATCCTGACTGCAATTGGGCAATCAACCGCCTTAAGAACCAAAATGATCATGAAAGGCGGCATGCTCATGGCGCTTCGCTATGAAAGTAGTCGCTTTACCAAGGACGCTGATTTTTCAACGCGCGAACATTATGTCCAGGGCAATGAAACTGAATTGATCTCTGAGCTAGATGCGCAGCTCGCCCTTGCAACAGCCGAACTACCCTATGATACAAGTTGCAGGATCCAACGCTCCAAACTAAAACCAGCTGGCGCCGATAAAACATTTCCAACCTTATCACTGAGCATTGGATACGCACCCAAAAGTAATGCCAGGGCAATAAGTCGCCTTTTATCTAAGCAATCGTCCACAATAGTTGAAATTGATTACAGCTATAACGAATCAGTACTTGATGTAGAAGTTCTCCAACTCGTTGATGGAGTCGAGTTGAGAGCATACAGTCTTGTAAATTTAATGGCTGAAAAATATCGATCGCTACTTCAGCAAACCATCCGCAATCGAAACCGTCGTCAAGATATTTATGACTTGGCTCTACTCATTAACCATATTAACCACTGAACTCAACATGAGCGTGCCATGCTCAAGTCTTTGATTGTGGCCTCCGCAGAATCCAAAGGAATTCAAGCTCAATCAGACTCCATGACTGACCCAAGAATTATGGAAATGGCCGCCAGAGGTTATGAAGATATGGCAGCAGAAGTTGATGGCCCATTGCCTGTATTTAATGATATTTACCAGAAAGTTCTTAAATTCTATGAGGGTCTACCTTGGTCTAATGCGTAGGATCTAGTACAGAACTAGGCATAGCAAAAAATTAAAAAATAGGATTACTCTTTTTTTAGGGGTATGCTCCAGTTCAACACAGCTTGAATTTTACTAGCCAAGATGTTGGTGAGCGCCTTCGGTGGGCATTGCATTTACTACTTAAATTGCCAGGGGTGCTTCAGTCGCTCATGGATCAGATGGTTTTTATGGGTTGTGAATTGCTCTAGAAAATCTTTGAGGTAAAGACAGGAAGCGTTCTCTTTTGATAAATCCTAAAAGTTCGCTCCACTCAAACAGGCTTTGCATAGTCCGTGCATCTAAATCTAGCCTTAACAAATGTTTACATATGTTCTTATGCGAACACACAGAACAAAAATGTAATTACACTTAAATAAAATCATTGATCACAGTGGTGTTATTGATTCACCTTTCTTTTTAAACAGATCGTCAATGATAAAATTTGAGCATTAAAACCCTCTTAACAATTCATGAACTCCAAAGATATATACGTCCGGTTTTTAACACTCTTTCAAACTTTGCAAGAAAAAGAATTAGAAGGGAAACTAGATACTACGGCTGAGAAATTACTTGAAATCATCAGCATTCAATTTGGTCAAGAGCAAACGCTCACAGTGACTGAATGCATGGAGCTCAGTTCAATCGCATCCCCCGCAACCATTCACAGAAAGCTGGATGAGTTGCGCGTCCAAGGGTGGATCGAATTTACATACGCCGGAGAGAACAGGAGGACCAAATATTTGGTCCCCTCCTCTAAAGCCAATAAATATTTCGACAAGATCTCAAAACTAATGGCTAAAGCAGTCGCTTTATAACTTAGACCTATTTGCGAGAAGACCGCTTAGCAAGCTTTCAGCTAAAGTCTTCCGTATCAACTTCGCCCCTTGCTTGCTCGTTGTATCTATGACCCACAACATTTTGTTGATTGATCAATTGATCCAACTGAGCCATCTCCGCAGTTGTGAAACTAGTACTATGGGCTGCGCAGTTCTCTCTTAGGTGATCCAGGTTCTGAGTACCAGGTATCGGAACAAGCTTCTCATCACGCGTGAGCAACCAACCCAGTGCGACCTGTGAGGGTGTTAAATCTCGCGCTTTGGCAAAGCTCATAAAGCCGTCCAGCAACCTCAGATTTTTCTCATAGTTCTCAACTGTAAAGCGGGGCATGGTGCGTCTGATGTCTTTCTCCCCCAAAGCGCTTACATCCGTCAAAGTTCCAGTCAAGAAACCTCTGGCAACTGGACTAAAAGCAACAAAGGTCACGCCCAACTCCTTGCAGACCTGAAGGAGCTCGATCTCTGGGTTACGGGTCCAAAGTGAATACTCCGTTTGCACGGCCGTAATAGGGTACACAGCGTGTGCTTTTCTGAGCGTTGCGCTTGAGACCTCGGACAAACCAATCGTTTGGATCTTACCTTCCCTGACCAAATCACTCAAAGCCCCGACGCTTTCTTCAATGGGCACCTTTTTGTCCCAGCGGTGAAGGTAGTAAAGATCTATAACGTCTGTTTTGAGTCTCCTCAAACTGTCTTCACATGTTTTTTTGAGCGTGTCGGGCCTGCCGTCAATCACCCGCACCAAAACACCGTCTCCGTTCTTATCCACGCCTTGCATCCCGCACTTACTGGCTAAGGTGAATTTACTTCTGTGTTTGGATAAGATATCTCCAACCAGCACCTCACTCGCACCAAAACCGTAAAGTGCTGCGGTATCAAAGAAGGTCACACCAAGATCTAACGCGCCGAGAAGAATACGCTCTGCCTGATCTTTTGAGACTGGCCCAGCGTAGGCATGACAAAGGTTCATGCATCCAAGACCTATGGAGCCAACTCGAAACGGACCTACTTGACGTTGTTGCATAGTGACGATTCCAAATCCATAAGTTTAAATTGTGAATAAGAGCAGCGCTGAGTGCTTAGTTGATTGCTTTGAGTTAGAAAACATTCAGTGACTAAGCATTCAACACTAAGCGTTCAGTTGTTGCTCCAAATCGTGCAACACCTTGTAGCATGCAAAAACTTGGTGCACACTTGAGTTTGGCTCACGCCCCTCTTTGATAGCTGCAAAGAACTCGCGGTCTTGAAGTTCGATACCGTTCATCGATACATCAACTTTGGAGACGTCAACAGGCTCTTCCTTGCCAGTGAAGAGATCATCGTAGCGAGCAATATAGGTACTCGTGTCCCCTATGTATCTGAAGAAAGTACCCAAGGGTCCGTCGTTGTTAAAACTCAGACTGAGGGTACAAATTGCACCGTTGGCCGCTTTTAACTGAATGGACATATCCATCGCTATGCCAAGCGTTGGATGTATTGGGCCTTGCACCGCATTGGCCTTCACAATGGGACTACCCGCTTGGTAAGCAAATAGATCCACCGTGTGCGCAGCATGGTGCCAAAGCAAATGATCTGTCCAGCTTCTGGCTTGCCCGAGCGCGTTCATGTTCGTGCGTCTAAAGAAGTAAGTCTGAACGTCCATTTGCTGAATATTAAATGCACCCGACTTGATCTTTTGATGGACATATTGGTGACTTGGATTAAAGCGGCGGGTATGTCCACACATCGCAACCAGCCCCGTTTTCTTTTGCAAGTCCACCAAAGACTGAGCGTCCTTTAATGAATCAGCCATTGGGATCTCAACTTGCACGTGCTTGCCTGCGTTCATACAGGCTCTGGCCTGCTCAGCGTGCATTTGGGTAGGTGTACACAAAATCACTGCATCTAACTCAGGGATCTTCAAGCTATCGTTGAGATCAGTGCTCACGTGGCCAATACCGTATTTATTGGCTATCTCCTGGGTCTTGGGTAGCTCACGCCCAACCAGTGAGATCACCTCTACGTTGTCGATATTTTTAATACCGTCCAAATGTTTGATGCCAAATGCACCTGCTCCGGCAAGTGCGACTTTGATGGTTTTAGTCATTACATGTTCTCCAAAATTAGATGACCCACAGCAGTGTTTGAAGCGGGTACGTGATAAAAACGGTTTTTAACAACGGGGGACTGGCCACCCTCGATATCATTCA
>CAJAYT010000140.1 GCA_903949285.1 uncultured Burkholderiales bacterium | reverse complement strand
GCGCAGATTTCCGCCCTAAGTCCTAAGCAGATCAGTGCGTTGACTACAGCGCAGATCAGCGGACTAAACGACTATTTCATTCAGTCAATAACGAGTACCCAATTCGTTGCAATCAAACCCAGCGAAATCCAATATCTATCAACTGATGCCATCTCCAACCTTACGACAAGCGATGTTTCAGCATTAACAACAGCGTTAATCGCTAATCTGACAAGCTCTCAATTGGAGGCACTGGGCCAAACTGATCTAGGTTATTTGACACAAGCACAAATACAGGCTCTCGGATCCTATCAAATTAGTAATTTATCGACCCAGCTCCTCACGAGCCTAAGCGACACTCAAATATCTGAATTAACAACCAAGCAACTTTCTTACTTGTCAACCACACAGTTGCAGTCTTTATTAACCGATCAAATTGGATCTTTATCTAATATTCAAATCAAGAGTTTATCAACGACTGATATTTCCGCGTTAACAACAGATCAAATACAAGCCTTAGTCGGCTATCAGCTGAACTCATTGACCAGTTCTCAGTGGCAGCAATTGAGTACAACTCAGGTCAATGCTTTAACGAGTACCCAGATCATAGAGTTTGGAACAGGTGCTTTGACTAATTTGAGTACAGCATTCTTGAATCAATTGTCTACTTCTCAGCTTGCAACTTTAAGTATTTGGCAATCTAAAGATTTAAGCAATTCAATTATCAATGCACTTTCAACTGCAACATTTGCTAATTTGACCTTCCAGCAGGTACAAGCTCTTAGGAGTACGCAAATTGCAGCTTTGTCGACGGCTAGTATTCAATCCATGAGTACCGCGCAACTAGCCGCTTTAACACCTACTGCACTGCTGGGCCTCTCATCAACGGATATCGGTGTAATGACCACGGGTCAGGTGAGTTCACTGACTACAGTTCAAGTTAGTAACTTGTCGACACTTCAGATCTCAGCATTAACATATGATGATGTGGCTGCCCTCACAACTGATCAACTGAGTGCTCTTAATTTAATTCAGTTATACAAAATCAATCCTACAGCGGTTTCCAGTTTTACGACGACGGATGTTGCGGTGCTTGGAACTAGTGCGATCATTGGTTTAAGCTCATCTCAGCTTAGCGCGTTGACTACGGACGTTATAGCTTCACTCAGTACCTTGCAAGTCTCAATTTTAGTACCGTCTAAGATTGTAGGATTGACTTCAGCACAACTGGGTGTATTGTCGACAGCCCAGATACAGCACTTAGGATCTTATCAATTAGGAGCCATCAGTGCGCCAAGCCTTGCAGGATTCTCAATAAATCAGCTTCAAAGTCTAACTCCTGCACAAAAAAATGGACTCAGTAGTAAACAGTTAATCAATTTGAGTACAGCTCAGATCGCTGCACTGGGCTCAATTACCCCTATCGTGATGGATCTAACGGGGGTTGATGCACTGAGCACACAGAATGTTGCAGGATTAGCACCCTCTGCATTTGCAGTCTTGACTTCTAAAAATGGTTCAAACGGGATACAAACTGAGCAAATAGGTAAATCCGGCGTAACCTTTGATTTGGCCAATAGTGGCGCTACGAATGCTCAAGTGGGCTGGATAACTCCCGGAGAAGGATTTCTCGTAAATGTGCCAAAAGGGGCAACATCCATATCCAATGGTTCAGAACTTTTTGGCTCAGCTATGGTTTTACCCAACGGCCAAAAGGCTTCAGATGGTTTCGCTGCACTGTCAGCTTTCGCACAGCAAGGGGCAACCGTCATTGATGCAAGCAATCCTATATTTAATGAATTAGAAGTATGGGTTGACACCGGCTACTCGGGTGAGGGCTCAAGCGGTGCGCCAGTTGGAACCCTTTTTACGCTATCTCAACTTAATATTGAGTCCTTGAATTTAAAACCTACTGTAGTGAATGAGTCAAGCAATGGAAATACGATTGGATTGAAATCAAGTTTCACAACCACTGACGGTAAAACGCACGAGATGGCCGACGTTTGGCTTGCCTCAACAGATGCAACCTCAACGGCTGTTAATCAATTAACGCAGGCTTTAATTCATTACACGAGTGGAGGCACTAGTGGTGTTTTATCCGCGGAATCCCTCAATCAGTCAGTAACTCTCCCAATCACTGCGTTACAAAGTGTCGGTCAACCTCCAACTTCGAATTTGTCTGTTCTGAGTCAAATATTAAGTCAGTACGATCAGAACGGTCAATCTATAGCGGGTGGGTTGCCAACTCTTCAAGCTGCAAATAGCCGTCCCGGCGGAGTTGCTAACTCTAGTGCAAGCATTGGTTCCCTGGTTAGTTCTAATAATCAGCTCTTAAATTCCTCATATTTGGCACCGGCTACGGCTTCAAAAAGCAATTCCAGCTCTTAGAAGCTAAAATGAGTTCGGGTAAGTTGGCGAGTATTCGCAATTTATTCAATTTGATCATTTAAACTTAAGCTTCTTGATTCTCAAAAATTTCTAGAAAGAGAAAATCCAAAAGTGGCTATTCATACCTCAATTCAGTGTTTAACCGTTGTTGCCAAGCATTTTGGTGTGCCCGCCATTGCCGAGCGTATTGAGCAAGAAAACGCATTAGCCGGTAAAGAGCCTTCTCCCCAGGAACTGATTAGGATTGCAAGCCATATCAGCTTAAAAGCCAAGTTCGATCAACTTAAATTTAAAGAATTACTTGCCTTGACGGGAGTATTTCCAATCCTCGTGAAGTTAAAAGATGATGAATACTGCATAGTGGCGGGTGTTTCCAATACTCCGGGGAGAGAATTTATAGTGGTTTTGGATCCTAGGGATCCGCAGGCTGCCGTTAAAGAAATGCCGTTCCACGAGTTCCAGTCCATATGGTCTGGGCGAGTCGTATTTGTTAAAAGAGTTTACAAGTTAACCGATGAGGATCAACCTTTTGGTCTTTTGTGGTTTTTGCCGGAAATTTTTAAGCAAAAGCATACTTTCCGCGACATTGCCATCACAAACTTTGTGTTGAGTATTTTGGGTCTAAGCTCAGCTATTTTCACGCAACTCGTGATCGATAAGGTCCTTGTCCACGAGAGTAAGTCAACGCTGTGGGTGCTCACAATTGGTATTTTTATAGCTATTATTTTCGAAGTCATCTTCACTTACTTACGTCAATACTTGTTGCTTGATGCGACCAATAAGATTGACATGAAGCTTAACCGACGCACATTTGCTCATTTACTGTCTTTGCCCATTGAGTATTTCGAGAGAAATACAGCTGGCCTGGTGGTTCGCCAGGTGCAGCAAATTCAAAGCATTCGTGCTTTTCTGACGGGTAGCATGTTCTTCACAGCGCTTGAGATCATCTCCTTTTTCGTCTTCTTGCCAGTATTATTTATGTACTCCTTTAAGCTCACGCTTATTGTGATATTCATTGCGCTGTGTATGGGGTTGGTAGTTCTACTGCTAATTAAGCCCTTTATGTCAAGACTTGAGAACTTATCAGCGGCTGAGAGCGTTAGGCAAGGAATGCTCGTTGAGTCTATTCACGGTATCCGCACCGTCAAATCACTTGCACTTGAGCCACTGCAAAGAAAGAACTGGGACCAAAGGTCTGCAAACACAGTGATGCTTAACTTTAGTGTTATGAAAGTATCATTCTCAGCGCAGATAGTGACTCAGTTCTTGCAAAGAATCATGCCCATTGCCATTATTTTCTTTGGCGCATTGGATGTTTTTGATAAACAAATAACTGTCGGTGCTTTGATCTCCTTTCAAATGATGTCTGGGCGAGTGGTCACTCCAATTGTGCAGTTTGTTGGTCTGATCCATGAGTATCAGCAAACGATGATCTCTATTCGAATGCTGGGTGGGATGATGAATCATCCCGCTGAGAGGCAGTCAACTTCGGGTCTAAGACCTGTGATTAAGGGTCACATTACCTTTCAAGACGTTTCCTTTAAGTACCCCGGCGCAACGTTCATGGCTTTGAATAAGCTTAACCTGAATATCAATCCAGGCGAAATCATTGGAATTGTCGGTAAGAGCGGATCGGGTAAATCGACTTTCACTAAGTTGATACAAAGTTTATATCAGGTTCAAGAGGGGCTGATCCGCTTTGACGGTGTGGATATCAGAGAGCTTGATTTGTATTACCTACGCAAAAATATCGGCGTTGTGCTTCAAGAGAACTTTATCTTTAAAGGGACCATCAAGGAAAATATCTCAATCACGAAACCTGAAGCGTCGTTTGAGGAGGTTGTAAAGGTCTCTCAAATAGCAGGTGCTGATGAGTTTATTGAGAAATTAGCGCAAGGGTACGATACTCCCCTGGAGGAAAACGGGACCAACCTCTCGGGTGGCCAAAGACAGCGCTTGGCTATTGCTCGTGCGATTTTGAATCAACCTCGAGTTCTTATCTTTGATGAGGCTTCAAGTGCACTTGATCCAGAGAGTGAAGTGATTTTTATGGACAATCTCGCCAAAATTGCTGCAGGCAGAACGGTCATTATTGTCAGTCACCGATTGTCCACGCTTGTGAACTCAGACCGTATATTCTTCTTTGAGAACGGTAAAATTTTAGACTCCGCACCGCACAAGCAATTGCTTACACAGTGCGATGAGTATGCACATCTTTGGTATCAACAAAACGGTAGATCATGAAAAATTTATTTAAACCCAAAAATAAATCTCATGAGTTTTTGCCAGATGCAGATGAGATTGAGATGACGCCTGTCCCAACGGGGATCTCACTCACTCTGTATTTGCTTGTGTCCATGATGGCACTTTTCTTCCTTTGGTCTTACTTTTCAAAAATTGACGAAGTCATCTCCACTCGGGGCAAGCTGGTTGCAACCCTTCCCAATATCGTTCTTCAACCGATCGAGACCTCACAAATCGCCTCCTTGAACGCAACTGTTGGACAGATTGTGAAAAAGGGAGATGTGCTAGCGACCCTTGATCCCACGGTCACGGGTGCTGATTTGAATCAGGTCAAAGAGCGCTTAGCAAGTCTTGATGCGCAGGTCAGACGCTTAGAGGCGGAGCGGGACGGTAAAACTTTTGTATCCGGCAATAACGTACACGATGAGTTACAAGGGAATCTAGACGCCGGCAGGAGTGAGGCGTTTCGTGCGCACATTACTCGTTTAAATGAAAATATTTCTAGACTCAAATCCTCTATTTCTAACAACGCACTAGAAATTAAGAATTTAGAGAACAGGCTTCAGTCTTTGAAAGAGATTGAGACCATGAATGAGCAGTTGGTCGAGAAGCAGTTCCAATCCAGAAAAGGACTGCTCGAGATTCGAGACAAACGCCTAGAAATTGAGAGTACGGTTTTGAATGTCAGAAACAAGGACAATGAGCTGCGTAAGGAGCTCTCAGGCACCGAGGCTGACCGGGCAGCCTATGTCAGCGAGTACCGCCAAAAAGTATTGGAAGAGCTCGTCACTGCTCAGCGAGAGCGAGATGGGCTAGCCGATCAACTCATCAAAAATCAAAGGCGCAGTAGCTCCATTACGATCGAGGCTCCTGAGAACGCTGTGGTTTTGGAAGTCGCTAAACTATCCAAAGGCTCAGTGATTCGAGAGGCCGAGGCATTAATCACTCTAGTACCCCTTGAGGCGTCTTTAGAGGCTGAAGTCAAAATAGATGCCAGTGATATTTCCAACATCAATGTTGGTGACCCGGTAAGAGTCAAAATTGATGCTTTCCCTTTCCAAAAGCACGGAATCGTTGAGGGAAGTGTAAGCCGGATCAGCCAAGATACAACGAGTAGCTCGATGGAGGATAAACGTAACACTTCTGGGTTTTATACGGCCCGTGTGAGTTTGAAGGAAATTAGCTTAGACAATCTCAATAAGCCACTTAAGGTGCTGCCTGGCATGACACTCACGGGTGAGATCGTAGTTGGGAGGAGGTCCATCTTCTCCTACATTGCATACCCAATTATGAAGACCAAGGATGAGGCCATTCGCGAATACTAGGTGGCTGGATGGTCTATGCAGAAATATGGGGAAGGGAGTTTAATAAAGTGCGTATTAAAATAGCGCCAACCACCCACTCCTTTACCCATGTCTCAATCCTCTGAACCGGTCATCTATTTAGAACAAACCGAGCAATCCGTATTGGTCGGAGCTCTTGAGCTTTTTAAGCGCGGCGAATACAGTTTGGCGCAGCCTGTATTTGAGCAGTTGGTTGGACTGAACTCCAAAAATTACATAGCACTGTACTCATTGGCTGTTATTGAATCTATCAAGGGTAATATTGAAACAGCCCTAAGACGAGTTAATGCATCCATAGACATTGCTCCCGGTTTTGCGAAGTCTTATCTGGTTCGCTCGATTTTGCATCGCAATCAGCGCTCATTTCATGAAGCCCTAAGTGACGCCCAAAAAGCGGCCGAGCTTGATCCTACTTTGGTGGAGTCGGAGTTGCAAATCCAGTCCCTGGAGGAGGAAATTGCTAGGTTAAGCGAACAGTCAATGGAGACGTTGCAGCCCAGCCCTGAGCAGCCGGCTCAAATCATTAGCGTCATGGGTCAAGCTGATCAGTTCACTCAAGCGGGCCAAACGGATTTGGCCATTAAAGCGTACCAAGAATTCTTAAACATCCCAGATGTAGATCACAAATACATAGCCATGTTCAATCTGGCGGTGTTACTAAACCAATCGAAGCGGATGGATGAGGCCGTAGCACTCTTGAAGCAAAGCATACAAATCAAAATAGATTTCTTTGCTGCCTATCTCAGTTGGGGAACTATTGTTGAGCAGATGGGTAAATCTGATGAGGCCATTGAAATTTGGTCTACAGCGTTTAATCACGCTTTGATTGAGGATCCTAGTAATCTAGAAACCAAGATCAAACTCTTAAATAATATTGGCCGGGTTCAGGAGAATTTGCGAAGGTACGATGAATCTGAAGCATCGCTATTTAAGAGTTTAATCGCCGACCCCAACCAGGGTCCAGTCCTGCATCACTGGATTCATTTAAGACAAAAGCAGTGTGAGTGGCCCGTGGTTTACGGAACCGTGCACACCCAAGAGGAGGTGATGAGCTCAGCCTCGCCGCTCTCCATGCTGGGCTTGAGTGCAGATCCGAAAGATCAGTTGAACAGTGCCCTTAAATTTGTTCAAGAGAAGGTAGGGCGTTTTGAGCGAATGGTGCCGTTCAAACACCGCTACGGACACGCAAAGTTAAAGATAGGGTACTTATCATCTAATTTATCCATGCATGCGGTCTCGCTCCTAACGGTCGAGCTCTTTGAGACCCATAACCGAGAAAATGTGGAGGTGCACGCCTTTTGTTGGAGTCCCGAGGACGGAACTCCCTTTCGAGAGCGAGTCAGGTCTGCATTTGATCATTTTCACTCGATAGCAGGACTGAGTGATGAGGCTGCGGCTGAGTTGATCAAATCTCTCGAGATTGACGTTGTGGTTGATCTACAGGGCCTCACCTCTGGTGCCAGGCCAGATCTGATTGCTCGGGGTGCTGCACCAGTCCAAGTGGCTTACCTGGGCTACCCAGGAAGCTCTGGCATGCCCTACGTTGACTATGTGGTCGCGGACCATTTCATCATGCCGCTTGAGTTGTTACCTCACTTCTCTGAGAAACCTCTGTACATGCAAACGGTCTTTCAGGTGAGTGACTCAAAGAGACCAATTGCTGCAACCCCTAGTCGTGAGTCGTTTGGACTTCCCCAGGATCAGCTTATCTTCTGCGCATTTAACAATAACTACAAATTCACACCTGAGGTGTTTGAGTCATGGATGCGAATTCTAAGAGCTTGTCCAAACAGTGTTTTGTGGTTGTTAGAGGATAACGTTTGGTCTAAATCCAATCTAACCAAGTCGGCCATGGCTCACGGAATCCATCCTGATCGACTCCGGTTTGCAGGTCGTATCCATCCGGCCGATTATTTAGCACGCTTTAGAGCTGCAGACTTATTCCTTGACACCACTCCCTATAACGCAGGCACCACAGCCAATGACGCGCTTTGGGCCGGCCTACCGATCTTGACCCTATCGGGCAAGACCTATGTTTCTAGGATGGCTGGGAGTCTCTTAAACAGCGTTGGTTTGACCGATCTGATTGCTTTCACACACGAAGAGTACGAGAAGAAAGCGATAGAACTTTATCTGAACCGGGGACTCTTAGATCGCTATAAAAATGAATTGGCTGATGCGAAAGCAAACGGAAGGTTATTTAATACGAAAGTGTTTTGTGGTGAGTTTGAGGCCGCACTGAAAGCGCTCTTTCAATAGGCTTTAAGGTATCAGCTCAATTTAATATTGAACTCAAATACAGCATACATGTAATGCCCGTGCTCTGTCCTTAACCCAGAACTGCTCGGATTGTTTTAGAGATGTCATCCAGGTCAAAGAGATCTCTGCAAGGAGGAGAAAAAGGATCTCCCATGGGGCAAACCACTCCGGTGATGGGCGGTGCAAAGCTAGATTGGCATCCATAACAACCGATTCTGGGGGCGATCGGCAGAAACACGGCACCTGGACTGCGCTCAAGCGGCATGCGCAGACTATGGTGAGCGCTGGTGAATAAACAAATGATCGGCGTATTGGTGCTGCTCGCAACATGAAGCGTTCCCGAGTCGATGCCAAAGAAGAGCTTAGAGCCTGCGATGATTTCCCTCAGTTCTGCTAAGTTCAGTGCCCCAAGCAAATTAATAAGTCTGGGATCGTGATCAAAGGCGATTTCACTCTCTGATCCAACTTGGACAATTTTCAAGGTGGTTTGCATCAATATTTGATCAACAATGCTCTTCCACACTTCTGGCTTTAGGTTCCTGCTAGGCCAGGTGTCTCGGCGCATATGAATGACCAAGTATTCGCCTTGTATCTGCTCGTTGATGAGCTTTAGTGCTGACGCATGGTCCTCAGGGCTTGAATAAAGATCAATTTTCTTGTCGTGAATACGCTCAAGACTACCGTGTGAGTAGAGTGCGTAGGCCTCTAAGATATGGACTTTGGGATACTTTTCATACGCCAAGTCCAAGTTGATGATTTTGTCGTAGGTGCCAATAAAGTTCATAGGCTCACTTGCCAAGCGAACCTGGGAGACCATGGGGTTGTATTTATATGCTTCAGGTTTAAGCGTGATAACGTCAATATCGCACACACCTGAATAATCTGCATAGATTTGTTTCACGATGGGTGTCGTGAGAATAACGTCACCTAGGGCCAATTGGCGGATAACGGCAATTTTGGGTTTGAAACTCATGTGGTGTGGTGCTAAGCTAGGGTGGCGTATTGAATGCAAGAGCTTGTAAAAAATGATCCAGTAGAACTTATTTTAAGGGTATGCTTTGGGAGGCCTTTGACACTTAGAATATCTGAAGGGCTAAATAGGTAAAGAGAAGGGTACACAGAGTTTGATAACAGCCACTACAACCACAGCCATAGCCCTAGAAGAACCAGGACGTTTTCATGATTAAGTTATCCATAATAAGTCATTTTTACAATCATATCGAAAAAGTGCATGAGCAACTGGCTAGGTGGTCTCAGCTCCCAGAGCAAATCCTATCTATGGTGGAGTTCATATTGGTTGATGATTTCTCGGATACCGAGTTCGTGCCCCCCGTTACGCCTTTGAATCTCAGATGCTTTAAGGTTGATACGGATATTGACTGGAATCAGGCGGGTTGCCGAAATCTTGGTGTATTGAACGCCAGGGGCGAGTGGTCATTGTTATTTGATATTGACCAAAAATTGACACCTGCTGCGGTTCCTGTGATTTTGGCTAATTTGGACCGACTTGATCCATCCACCCTTCATTATTTGAGAGCTGAGGACTCGTACGATGATATCAATAAGGTAACGTCCGAATTCCACGTCAATAGTTTCCTTGTCAATACCTCCAAATTTAAGGCGATAGGGATGTACGACGAGGACTTTACGGGCCACTACGGGTATGAGGATCTTTATTTGCCGTATATGTGGGAGAAGAATGGGGGTCTTAAAACGCTACTTCGTGAACCCTTCTTTTTTGAAGGTAATCTAAACTTCCGTACAGAGAGCTTGAACCGTGATCTTGAGCGTAATGCAGCCTTGGGCAATCAAAAAGTCGCTCTACTGGCCCAGCACCAGGGTCCGGGTGCCGTCAGACCAACCCATTTGTTAAGATTTCAGTGGCATGAGCTGAATAAAAAGTAAGTGGAATATTAAAGGCAAGCTTGTTCCTGCCGAACGGCAAAATTTGGACAGTTAATACAATTATTGCCACTACTATTTTAGTTTTTTAGTATTATTTAATTTTATAAATTAGTTATATATAACTAATAAATATAGATTCAACTCAAATCGATATTGCATATTGATCAGTTGAAATGGGTTGGCATCCTATTTGCATTGAATGACTACCTTAAACCAATTTTGGTGGAATTTGTTCAAACTAGGAGCAATCAATGAGTTTAGTCAATCAATTAATATCCCACGCAAATCTGGGACGTATGCTCTCCGATGGCGAAGTATCCCAATACTCACCCACAGAGATCCGTGAAGCCATTCAACAATTGGTGGCCAACGATAACAATGATTTGGCATACGCGCTCGGCGATGCTGGTATCAGTTTGTATCCCAATAGCGAAGATATGCTTGCTATTAACGGACTCCTCGCCATCATGCGTCAAGACTGGCGTTTAGGCGTTGATTATTTAGAAGACCTAATGACACTGCAGGGCGAACATACTCAACCCTTCACATTTGTAATGTTGGTCAGAGCTCTGAGATGCAATTTAGATCCCGCACGCGCCCTTGAAGTTGTTCGTAAAGGCTTAAAAGCTTATCCCGAGCACACTGACCTCATGGCAGAAAGCCTGTCATTAGAAGGTTTCACGGATGCGATTCATTCAACCGAGGTGGCTCACTAAGAAAATTGCTGACGTGGCAAATGGAAACCCTACTGCCACTAAAGCGACACTTTTTTGCCACTACCAGAACTTTAGTATCTATTTAATTGAGTAATTTGATGAATTCGAGCTTTCAGAATCCAATAATAAACTTGGCATATGAATTGCTTGGTATGTGGCAATATTTGAATGGCCATAAAGGCTAGGAGTTGAAAAAATGACAGTTATCAACACAAACGTAAATGCACTGTATTCGCAATTAGCTTTGCAGAAAACAGCCAAATCACAATCTAGCTCCATGGAGCAGTTGTCCACCGGCATGAAGATTAATTCTGCTGCAGACAACGCTGCGGGTATGGCGATTGTGAACCGGATGCATACACAAATCAGCGGTATTTCACAATCTATTCAAAATGCCGGTGATGCTGTCAATTTAATTCACACAGCTGAAGGCGCTGCCAACCAGATTACGACGATGCTCCAGCGTATGCAGCAGCTCGCAACAGAATCTGCCAACGGCACCTACAACGATTCACAACGTCAAGACTTGGATTTGGAGTTTCAACAGTTGAAACAACAAATTGTTGCGATATCTAACAACACACAGTGGAACGGATTCCCAGTGTTGAACGGTACCGCGGGCAAACAGCTCAGTCCTTACCCCGTTTACAAAGCGGTATCTGCTCCCAAGCAGTCAAACATCTTTATTTCTCCTAGCCCATCCATCACTGTTTCTCAGCCTAACATTGCTCAGCAAGTTGGATTTGGAGCTGCAACAGTTGATTTACTCAATGGCGGTGCTCCATTAGCCTTTACGCAGACCAATCCGGCGGACTTCACAACTGTGCCTAGCGCAGTCTTTACGGACGGCACAAACACCTATTCTGTACCCTTCTCTACGACAGAAAGTAACACACTGACGTCATTGGTACAGAAAATCAATGGCGGGAACAATCCCTACACGGCTTCGGTAAACAACGGTAATTTGATTTTTACTGCAAATACACCTGGTGTAGCTTTACCGTCGACCATGAAATTGACGACTGGTGCGCTTGCTGCAACCTCTGGTTATGTGGTTCCAGCAACTGGTTCAATGAGTACAGGAGATTCTTTGAGTGTCACCTTTGGTAACACCACAGTTTCATCAACTCTGAACTCAGTCAACACGACGCCAGCTGCTGTGGCAAGTGATTTGGCCAATCAATTGAATGCGAACACAACTTTTAATCAAAGTTATAACGCACAAATCAACGCCGGTAATGGACAACTGCAAATTATCCCTAAAGATGCGACTGTATCTTTGTCAACGCTTCAGTCTACATTTAATGTCGACCAAGTTGTTGCTGGTTCACCTTCTGCGTTAGCACCCGGTGTACATACGGAGTCTACTTTCGTCAACAACACGGCGCCTGTTGAAACCGCATATGGAACAGGCGCGAACTCTGAGCAGGTCAATGACCCCAATTTACAAGCTCCGTCTAACTATAACTCTGCGTCGCTACTTGGACAACAGTCCTTTGCCTCTCCTGGCACTTGGTTACAAACCGGCGCACTGAGTATGAATTTGGATTCCAGGCAGGGAGATGGGTCCACAGTGACCGCTACTTTCTTGGCCTCCAACGGTAAGACTGTCAACATGGTCGGAACTTTGCATCCGCAAACTGGAACAGTCAATTTTGACTCTACTTTGCCTATTAATGCACAGGTTATCAGTGGTAATTTAACTGTCAACATTCTTCAAGATGCGACCAACCCGACTCAGGTTGACTTAACCAAGTCACCTCCCACTCAGATCAACAATCCCTCGGACGCGGATTACATGACAACTGTGAATATAGCCGTGCAAGGCAGTATTCCGACGCTGAACGCGGGTGACTTAACTATAAACGGCGTGGTTGTTCCTACATCACTTTCAACAGACGATAAAGTTTCACCAGCTAACAACGCAGCAGGTAGCGCTATTGCAAAGGCTGCAGCTATCAAT
>CAJAYT010000139.1 GCA_903949285.1 uncultured Burkholderiales bacterium | reverse complement strand
TCGTAAAACCAAGGAGGAAGAAAAGTGTTTTAAGTTTAGTATTCATATTATTCAGAAACGGTTTTACTGCAAGGTTGTTTACTTAACAGTGATCTCAATCGTCTTTGCGAGTTTAGGGCCATATGATTGATGCGCTCCGTTTGCAAATTGCATCGTGAGTTTGTATTTACCAGGTGGAAGTGTTACCTCAGTCTCAGTTTGACCTTTACCGAAATGTTTATGCGTTTCGTCAGCGGGGATGGATACGCCCTCAGGTATATTCTCTGCATTAATCAGTAAATGATGGTGTCCAGTGTTGGCGCTCATATCCCCAGTAGGCGCCACTTTCATGTCTGTGACTGCAAAAACCACTTTAAATGGACTTGATACGGTTGCTCCGTTTTTGGGCTCTACAAAATCAACGGATTGGGCTGAACCCAGATGGCAGTAAAACCCAATGAGGGTAGAGAGAATGAGTGTTTTGATTTTCATGTTTGCCTAGGGTTGATTAAATAGATTGGAAGCAATTTATGCATTGATTTGATCCATCTGTGGGCTGATCATATCAATATTTCGTAATAGATTCCTGCGCCTTGCCCCCGGCGTATGAGTTTCCTGGATTCAACCAACTTTCTGAGATGAAACTTCAAAGTGCTTCGGTTCCCGTGGGTCAGGCTAATAATATCTCCAATCCTAAAGCGGTGCCGCATTCTGGCAACTTCCATAATCTTGGTGACGATTGAAGGTGTTTTGAAAAGGTTTCCTGTTCTGATGTCAATTTGCTCCATTAACTGATCGGAAGCGGCTTTTACGGATTCCAGCATAAAGTCAAGCCACGGATCAAGATCTGGCTTTTTAAGGTTTAGGCTTTGGTGGGACAAAGTCCAAGATTCGTAAAACTTAAAGTCCCGCAATTCCAAAATGGATTCCACAGGTGCGTAGTTGATAAATCCATAACCCTCTTGGAGCAGTAAGAGCCGCAGTAAGATTTTGGCCAGTCTTTCGTTACCGTCCTGAAAGGGGTGGATTTCCAGGAACCCCAAGGTAAAGACTAGAGCTCGAACCAGAGGATGGTTTTTGTTATTTTTGCGTTCTTGGTCCAACCAATACAGGAGTTCGCTCATCCGGGTGGGCGTCTGCGCAATCGGAGCTGTCTCCAAAATCGGTCGAACCCCTTGTGCGACTCCCTTACTAGCCAATATATTATTGGAAGATATTTTGTACTTGCCGGCGTGCCAGCGGTCTTTGCTGCTGATTCCAAGCATGAGGTCATGAAGTTTTAAAATCTGATTTTCGACAAGCTCCGTTTCATGAACCAGTTGCTGGCTAAAATTCCAGGCCCGCACGCTCCCCCAAATAAACTGGTCAGTTTGAGACAATGAGGGGTCCAGATGTGGATTTGCGCCCAGGGTATTTTCTCGCTCTCTATATATATAGTGCGTAATCGTTTCCTCCAGGACAGACTGGCCCGCCACCTTCATGACTGATTTGATACCAGCGACCTGCGTTTCCAAGTAAAACTTGGTTAAAAGCTCTGGATCAAAGTCTCCCCTTAGATCCCACTTTCCCTTAAACTCATCAATTGCAGCAATAGCATTGACAGAACTCATATTGAGTTTTAGTTGATTGATATCGAGCATAATTAATTCTTAATTATTCAAAAGAAGTTATTTCGAACTAATAATGCAATTAATGGACCAGTCATTTGTCTATTTATCGTCAATAGACAAGGTACCTTGTCTATTAAAAGTGCTTTTTGTCCATTATTTATCTATTTATTTATCGGTAAATTTTGATTAATATGTGGCTATTCTTCGAAAGAATTTATGCAATTGAAATCCAGTCTATTAAAAAAACGCTCAAGGCTCCTCCTTTTGATGCTGTTATTGAGTGAAATTGCGACCGCACAGATCAGACCGCCTCAGCCAAACCTACCGGATGCTGGGTCTTTGATGCACCAAGCCGAGCAAAGCTCCACCTTTAGAAGAACGATTCCAGACTACTTACCCCCCAAAGAGGTTTTGCCCCCTGAAATGGATCTAACTCAAGCTAAAACTTACGCGTTTCCCTTGAAATCCTTTCACTTTAATGGAAATAAATTGGTCAAAACAGCAGAACTTATGAGAATTCTGGGGCCCATTGTCGGCAAAGATGTGACGTCAAACGACGATTTAAAGGCTATTCTTGACCTCGTTGTGGCAAGGTATCGCCAGGACGGATGGATCGTAAAAGCTTATCTACCGACACAAATTTTGGAGAACGGGGACCTCACCATCCAGGTTGTTGAAAACGTCTCCGGAAGTGGCACACAAAGATAGTAAATAAGTATTCTTTTGGTGTCGTTTTGAGTTTAAGGAAGTCCCTTTAATTCCGATCTTCTAGGAATGGGAGTACACAGACAAAAGGCAATGCTTTTTGGTGTATTTCTTGCAATTATCTGCAACCTAGGAATTATTCGGTTTAAATCTTGTATCGACTTCGGTTTTCAAAATACTTTTACATAGTCCTAAGCCTATGTTTGCTACTCGTTTGGGTGGAGGTCCGTGACCCCGCAGTCCCCAAGCGTGCAGCGGAGCTCGTGCGGGAGATGAAAGCCGATTTGGCGTCAAAACCCGTGCTCAAAAGCGGTCCAGGGGCTGAAACCCCCATCAAAAACTTGGCCAAAAGCCTACTCTCCAACACCAAAAAACAGATTCTTGCAGATCAGCCAGAGACAAAAAAAATGGCTGAAATCAACCATTTACTCGAGGACAAGCCAGCTCAAGCCCCAACCGTTGGATCCAAAGACGCACAAATTGCCGACGCAGAGGTGGATTTTGTGACCCTTCGCGTGATCAAATTCAAGGGCAATAGGGCCATATCCTCGGACGATTTGCTAAAGGTTGCGGCGAAATTTGTAGGTATTCCGCTCGGTATGCAAGACTTCAGCGATATCTCCGCAACAGTCGAAAATTATTACAAAGACCATAACTTTATCGCCCGGGTCGTCCCTGTTCCCCAGGATTTGACTGACGGTGTGCTCGAACTCGATGTGATTGAGTCGGTTTTGTCCAAAGTAAAGGTGGAAGAGGGACTGCCCTCGATGCCCATGACCGAGAGTCAAATACTCGCTCTACTGGGATCCCAACAAGCGACAGGAACCCATCTCAACACGAAGTCTTTGGACCGCGGACTCTCGCTAGCCAATGAGTTGCCTGGTGTGAATGTCTCCGGCACTTTGAAAGAGGGCGACGCGCAGGGTGAAACAGATCTAATCCTAAAGATGTACAAATACCGCACTCGTGAGGAAGAGTTGATCGTTGATAACCACGGTTCATTCTCAACAGGGCGAGAGCGATTAACCGCATCATTGAGCCTTTTTGAGCCCGCCAGTGTTGGAGATTTACTGAGTTTGCTAGCGGTGCACACCAAGGGAAGTGACTATTTCCGGAGCGCTTACGGCTTACCCATCGGCGAGCTCGGGTGGCGCATCAGCGCAAATATTTCAGCCATGCATTACCAAGTTGTTCAGGGTATGGCCGGTGTGGCTGGGGCAGTCGGCAAAGCTGTTACCCAGGGAATCGAGCTTGCATACCCGCTGGTTCGCTCCACCAACAGCAGTTCAACCGTCACATTGAGCGCCGATAACAAGCAGTTCGACAACGTCTCTGCACAAGGACTGGATTTATCCAACTACAAAACCCATGTCGCTGCCGCCCAAATCAGTGGAATGAAACGAGATATTGCAGGGGCTGACTCTTTGGCCACCTATTCAGCCACGGTTTCAAGAGGAGACATCAATTTGGAGGGCTCGATGAGTCAGGCTGCTGATCAAATGGGTCCCCATACCGAAGGACTTTTCTCCAAAGTGAGGTTAAACGGCACAATTACGGAGCCCATCACCGACACAACCTCGTTTTTCAGCTCTTTCACGAGCCAACGCTCTAACAAAAACTTAGACACCTCAGAGAAAATGCAGCTCGGCGGGGAAAGCGGTGTTCGGGCTTTCCCAACGGGTGAGGGCGCGGGAAGTGAGGGCGAGATGGTGAGCTTTGAGCTCAGACAAATGGTGAACGAGAACGTTCGCCTGTCGGTCTTTTATGACATCGGACGAATCTATCAATACCGAGACGCAGCCTATCCGGGAGGCCCTCAAAATAATGCTTATGTACTCAAAGGCTATGGTTTGGGCTTTGCCTACACCGCAGCCGACGGACTTCAGTTCAAGATGACCTGGGCAACCCGACAGGGCGACAACCCCAACCCAACACAAACAGGTATGGACCAAGACGGTACTTATGACAGAAATAGGTATTGGCTACAGGTATCAATGCCATTTCAGTAGCGATTTTCACTAAATAGTACAAACCGTTTATCTATTTGACTCAAGAAAACGAACCCTGTGTCGAATCTTTAACGCCATGACTCGAGCCGTTGATTCGATCCATAAAAAAGCCGTTTCTAAACGGCTTTTGGCGCTTGTGTTTTCAGTTATTTGTTTCGGACTCAACTCTACCGACACCGCTGCACAAACACCTCCGCCGACCCAGGCCATCAGTGCCAATCAGCTCCCAAGCGGTGGAACTGTCAGCGCAGGTCAAGCCGTGATCAGCCAAACGGCGAACACGATGTCGATCAAGCAGTACAGTCAAAGAGCCATCATCGACTGGAATAGTTTCAACATCGGCGCGAACGCTCAGGTCAATATCCAGCAACCCAACGCCCAGGCAGCAGTGCTCAACCGGGTCAGTGATGTAAATCCATCTCAAATCCTTGGCAAACTCACCTCAAACGGACAAGTAGCGTTGGTGAATTCAGAGGGTGTTTACGTGGGCAAGTCTGCAACGGTGGATGTTGGCTCCATCGTTGCGACCACTCACCAAGCGGATGCGAACGGCTTCATGAACGGCACCATGTCCCTTAGTCGCAGCGGTTCAACAGGTGCGGTCATCAATGACGGCAAAATCCGCGCTGCCTACGGCGGCTACATTGCACTTCTCGCCCCCGAGGTTCAAAACAATGGACTGGTTTTGGCCAAACTCGGTACCGTGGCCCTTGCTGCGGGGGAGACTTTTGAGCTGCAGTTTGATACAGGGGGAGGACTCCGGGGAATTCAGGTGAGCGCCGCGACCATTGATGTGTTGGTGCAAAACAGCAAGGCCGTGAAAGCCTCGGGAGGACTGATCATCATGTCCGCGCAGGCTTTGAACAAACTCCAAACCGGGGTAGTGAACAATTCTGGAGTAGTTGAAGCTGCACGGTTGGTGAACAAAAACGGCCGTATTGTGCTTGAGGCCTCAACTTCAGTTTCAAACTCTGGTTCGGTAAAGGCAGATTTAGGGGGCGAGGTGCAAATCCAGGCCCCTGTGGTTACCAACAGTGGTGTGATCTCAGCAACGGGCGGACAGATCAATGTTCAGACTGATCGTTTTGTTCAGACCAGTACCGGCTCCATGGATACCTCTGGTCAACTGGCTGTAGTTAAATCAGGTGCTATATATATAGAGCCCGCAGGATCCATCAATATTCAGGCAACGACAAGTATTTCAATCGAAGGTAGTGTGAACAGTCAGGGAATTTCGGACAGCGCAGCCAACTACGCCCTCGGACTTCAGCTTGCCAATACAGTTGGCGGATCTTTGTTACTCCAGGCAGGTCAATCTATAGAGATCAACACCGCAGTCCTAGATGCCTCGGGTCCTGGGGGCGCAGGTGTCATTCACATGCAAGCTGGCGCGGCTTCTGGACTCATCAACAATTCAGCCCCTAATCCCCAAGCTCCCCCGGTACCTGGAAGTATTGCAATTGTTGGTATCTCCCTCATTAGAACCAGTAGTTCTAAAGGAAAGGGGGGACTGGTTGAGCTGGAGGCCGATACGATTTCTCTGGACAGTGGCGTGAAGATCGATGCAACTGGTGCAATTGGAGG
>CAJAYT010000138.1 GCA_903949285.1 uncultured Burkholderiales bacterium | reverse complement strand
GCAGTTCGGGTGGCATATCCTGAAGCTTGAGGACAAAAGACCTTTTAAAGCGCCTGCTTTCGATGAAGCGAGAGCGCAATTGACGCAAGCCGTTCAATCGCAACAAAGAACGGAGTATGTTCAAAAATTAATGAAGGCGGCAAAGATCGACAGCAAATGAGCTAGATGATCTGTAAGTTAAGTGTTCTAGATTATTATTTTGGTTTTAAAAGGCTTAATCTTGAGCAACCTCTTTTAATTTGGATGTACTAAGCCTGCACTTACTTCTTGATTAAAGAGAAGCCACATCTGCTAGGATTGTGACTTCTGTTTATGCGACACGGCTGGCGTATTGCGAAATAATGCTCTTATTGAATTTAAAGAATACTGACAAATTCAATACTGATCCAGTAAATCACTCCAGCGATGAAGGCGGCAGCTGGAATTGTAAATATCCAGGCCCAAATTATGTTGCCAGCAACCCCCCAGTGAACCGAGCTAGCACGTCGAGTTGATCCTACTCCTACGATAGCCCCTGTAATAGTGTGAGTGGTAGAGACGGGGATTCCAAAGTAACTGGCGATAAAAAGAGTGATTGCCCCGCCTGTTTCTGCGCAAAATCCACCAACTGGTTTAAGTTTTGTAATCTTTTGACCCATCGTTTTGACGATTCTCCATCCCCCAAACAGCGTTCCCATAGAGATTGCAAGGTAGCAAAAAAATATGACCCAATAAGGGGGAACCGATAAAGCGGGATCTGCGTATCCATTTGCAATGAGTAGCATCCAAATAATACCGATTGTTTTTTGAGCGTCATTGCCACCGTGTCCCAAACTATAGGCGCCTGCTGAGACAAGTTGAAGACGTCTAAACCACTTATCTATCTTAGAGGGCATAGAACGCCTGAATGTCCATGCAACCAGCAGCATAATGCCAGACCCTAGAATGAATCCTAGAATGGGTGATATAAAGATGAAGGAAACTGTTTTGTAAATGCCCGAGCTTATCAAACCTTTAGAGCCGACTTTTACGATGGTGGCACCAAGAATACCTCCAATTAATGCATGAGAGGAGCTGCTTGGGAGTCCGTAGTACCAAGTAATCAAATTCCAAGAAATCGCACCCATTAGCGCGGCGAAAACAATGGTTGAATCTACTACACCTGGAGCAACGATGCCTTTACCAATCGTAGCCGCCACTCCAAGTTGAAAGACAAATAAGGCGAGAAGGTTAAATCCGGCCGCAAAAAATACTGCCGTTCCGGGCTTTAAGACGCCAGTGGAGACAACCGTAGCGATCGAATTTGCTGAATCGTGAAATCCGTTGATAAAATCAAAAATTAAAGCTAGAAAAATTAAAAAGACGATCACCCAAATGGATGCTTGTGATGCAATCATGGTTGAGTGTGCCTTTTAAGAATTTTCAAGGACGATGCCTTCGATGAGGTTTGCTACGTCTTCACACTTATCGCTGATCGTTTCCAAAAGCTCATAGACAGCTTTTAGTTTGATTAACTCGCGTACGTCAGTCTCTTCCCTGAATAACTTACTCATAGCGCTTCTCATGACATGATCCGCATCGGATTCCAATTGATCAATTTCCTCACATGTTTTAAGTGCGGCCTCAGAGTTGGCTGGCTCACCAATTTTGTCCAATAACTTAACAGCGCTTTGAAGTCGGCCGCAACACTTGGAGCTGATATCTGTCAAACTGATGATTGCATCAGTCATTTGATGTATATCGTACAAAGTTAGTGTGTGTGCAGCGTCTTGGATCAAATCTGCAACATCATCCATTGTGTTGATCAAAGAATGAATTTGCTCTCTATCGATTGGAGTGATAAATGTTTTATGAATCGCTCTTGCTACTTCTCTCGTAACTCTATCAGCAGCCTTTTCGGCGTCACTGACGTCTTTTGTATACTTCTCTCTTAAAACTGGGTCTGAATAATTGTTGACCAGGTTCGTAAATGAATTCATTGCCTCCACAATTCTGGCGGCATGTTGGTTGAACATTAAAAAGTAATTGTCTTCCCTGGGCATCAATTTTTCAAAGAACATAAAAATCCCACAATATGTAATAAAAGTGTCATATTTTAGGGGAAAGTCAATGCCGAGGATGAGTTTAAGTCCTTGGATAGAGGGTTATTTTGTATAAAAAGTACGCTCTTAATTGGGTTATTGGGAACAGAATAAATAACGTGTGGGCTCGTTACTTAATCCGCGTACCCTGTTACTTATTAAATCGACTATTTGAAAGCTGTGATAAGGTTCAATAAGTACGCCTTAACTTATCTTTGGAATACTGAGAGACGAATGAATCAGCGGAGAGCGCAAGGAAAGTAGTCTGAATTAGCGTTGTTTATC
>CAJAYT010000137.1 GCA_903949285.1 uncultured Burkholderiales bacterium | reverse complement strand
TGGCGCGATCAATTTCTAATAAATTAAACGTTGAGTTTGATCTATATTGAAAAATATTTTGGTTTTATCTCTAAGCTTTTTATAAATAAGGGAATAGTATTTTTAGATTGCTTAACATAGATGCAGTATATATGTACCACTGAGTCATGACTACTTGACCTAAACGAATGAAGACGAAGTAATAAAAGCTGTAGTATGAAACAAAGTACCGAATTATCATTAAAAAATTTTGATCGCAAAGTCAAGGTATTTTGGAAATTAAAACAAATAATTAAATTTCAAAATATAAAAAACAAACAAAAAATAATCAAATTAAAAAATATAAATTCTAAAAACCCAATAACTAAGGTTGTTGAATTCTTTTGCAAATTCTTTTGATGTTACCGATTGAAAATATAATGAAATAATCAATTGGATGAAAATGAGTAGTGTTCGATTTACTATTTATATAAATATTTAGCTGAAAGATTGCTGGCGCACAAAGTATTATTCAATAAGCAACTAAAGTAATTGAATATATTTCACATGGTATTAAAGATGATATTCAATATACTGCTTTTAGTTCTTTTTCTAATGATTTTGGGCGCAATCCCAACTTGGCCACATAGTAGGGGATGGGGTTACTACCCTAGTGGCGGACTAGGATTTATTTTGTTATTGTTGATTTTTCTTATATTCTCAGGACGCATCTAGAGAAAATAATTCAATAAAAAATTTTCCAATGTTTGATATTTATTTTGATTTTTTGTCAAACAAAGTATCCAAGTGAACAGACGTAATTAAATTTATTGAGTATTGTCTCAATGTTTACTATTGTTTAGTAAATTAATTTAATATTTAATGAAAGATAAATCATGACTAAATCTATTTATAACAATCGATTTTATATCTGTATCCTCTTCCTCTCATCGTTGGTGGGGTGCGCAGAAATGTCTGAGAGAGATAAATCAACTGCGGTGGGTGCGGGTGCAGGTGCGCTTGGTGGTGCAATTTTGACTGGTGGAAGTCCTGCGGGTACAGTCGGCGGGGCAGCTGTTGGTGGTTATATTGGGCACGAAGTTAATAAAAAGTAACTTGTATTCGTTTTCAATAAAAATGCCAAGTTTATGATCATAAGCTTGGCATTTTTACTTTAATTATCGAATGACAATATCATTTTTAACCTTTCTAACTCCTTTAACCTTGAGTGCTATTGATTCAACTGTGTTCTTTTGAGAAACATTTTTAACTGAACCTGTTAGTTGCACATTTCCATTCAGAGTTTCAACGCTGATTGAGGTGCTATCAATACTTTTTTCGTCAAAAAGCCTGGTTTTTATAGTACTAGTTATAACGCTGTCGTCAATATATGCGCCAACTGTTTCTTGGTCATGAGTTACCGCGCAACCGTTGGATAAAACTAAGATGAGTGCAGTAAAAGTGCATATCAAATAATTGGTAAATTTCATACTATTCCTATTTTTTTATTTCAAAAAGACGAATGCCTTTTTCATCAATTTAAATTAATTTTCTGTGAAAGTCTGTTCGATAAAGCACAATGATTTTTATTATGGAATGTGCGATATCAGACTGAACAGAATATTGAATTCTTATCAAATCAATGTCATGGAATGTGTTCGTGTGAATACTCCAAACGAAGGACTTTATGAGACTTTTTTACTTCTTTGATACAAAGTCTCGCCTTGTATGTTTAGCAATACTGGCGTGCTTAATTGTTGGATGTGGTGGTGGTGGCGGTGGTCAACAGCCAATTCTCGGTAACCCGGGCATATCGATTTCTTCTCCACCGCAAATTATCTTAACTACACCAGCTAAAACCATTCCCATCATTACTGGTATTCCAATAAATATTAAGATTACTGCGAAATTTAATCGAAATATGTCCCCTGCTACTGTGAATGATGCGAGCTTTACCGTACTCTGTCCCACAGCATCCCCCGCTGCAAGGTCGGGGCTTGTGGCTTACGATATTTCGAATCAATTGGCTTCCTTTCAGCCAACTGGCGGCTTACCAGTGAACACTACGTGTACAGCAACTATATCTTCTGCAGTAACGGATACGAATCAACTTGCAATGGCAAGTAATTACAGTTGGAGCTTTACTACAGCGCTTACTCCTGATATTACACCTCCGTTAATTACAGTGACCTCACCATTAAATGCTTCTACTAACATCTGCCTTACAAAAGTGGTAAGTGCAACGTTTAATAAAACAATGGACCCCACCACGGTAACATCTAATTCTTTTTATGTAACAGATCCCCAGAATTCATTAATTTCGGGTCAAGATAGCTACGATTCTCCAAGCAATACTGCGTCTTTTACGGTTAACAATCCTCCCGGTTTTGCTGCAAATACCTTGTACACCATTAATCTAACGGCAGGCATAAAGGATTTGGCTGGTAATTCACTAGCTCCAACTTCGTTTTCATTCACTACAGGTACTCAATCGTGTACTCCTCCTCCGGTTGTTAATTTACGGTCGATAGCAACTTATGGTGCATTTGGTGGAAATGCTGGTGTAACCAATCAAGGCATCAACACAATCATTAATGGGGACTTAGGAACAACTGCGGCGTGTACGCTTTTTACCGGGTTACATGACGCTACTAACATTTTTACTCAAACAACACTCAATATTGGGCAGGTTACAGGTACCGCCTATTGTGGACCGCCATTTCCGGGAACAAACGCCTCATTGGCTTTGGAAAATCAGGCTTCTATAGATGCTCTGGCTGCCTACAACGGTTTAGTCGCAATGAGTCCAACCGTAATTCTAGGACCCAACTCAGGTAACTTAGCAGGTTTGACAGTAGCTCCAGGAATATATAGGCCTATCCCTGCCTCTTTTATTTTAACTAAGGGCGTATTAGATACAGGTAATTTAACGCTTGATGCTAGCGGTGATCCTAATGCCGTTTGGATTTTCCAGATGCCCGAATCATTAACAATTGGGCTTACAGCAACACCAAGTCAAGTGATATTGATAAATGGCGCTAACCCAAAAAATGTGTATTGGCAAGTCGGAAGTCATGCTCGTATAGAGGATGGAAGTACGGTGGTTGGAACAATCATCGCGAGTGCTGGAATCACTATTTCTACTGCTGATCAGACCATACAAACGACTTTGACTGGCCGGGCTATTGGCTTAAACGCAAGTGTAACTATGGTGAATACAACCATTGTTGCCCCTTAATGTTTGCTAATTTAATATACTGAAAGATAATTATGAAAATATTAAACTTGTTGTTTATAACTCTATTTGGAACGCTAGGAGTAGTAAATGCCTTTTCACAAAATACCGATCACTTTTACGGTGGTATGGGAGTTGGACAAAGTAGGGCTAAAGTTGACGACGCGCGAATTAATGCGGAGTTAACCAATGCGGGCGCAACTTCTACAAATCTTACTCATGATCAAAATGATACTGCCTATAAAGTATTTGGTGGATATCAATTTAGTCCATATTTTGGATTAGAGGGGGGGTACTTCAATTTAGGAAAATTTAGCTTTAAATCCAATTCATTGCCAACGAGTACATTAGATGGACAGATTAATTTGGAGGGGATAAATTTAGATCTTATTGGATACGTGCCTTTGAACGATCATTTCTCTTTATTGGCGCGATTCGGTATTGACAATACGAGAGCTAGGGATCGCTTTTCGAGTACAGGATCTATCTTAGTCAACAACACCCATCCAGAATACACAGATCGCAATTTTAATGCTGGATTGGGTTTTTCTTATAAATTCAACCCAAACATCTCTCTAAGAGGGGAGTTTGAGAGATACAAGATAAATGATGCGATTGGCAATTTGGGCGATATCAACGTTGCAACGCTAAGTTTGATCTTCCCGTTTGGCAACACACCTCCTGCTGTCCCTACAGTTGTCGAAAAAACTGTTTATGAAGTTGCTCCCGTAGTCGTTATTGTCAAAACTGAGACGCCTCCTGAGGTCATCGTCTATAAGGAAGTGGTTGCTCCGGTTGTGCCAGAGCACCTTCACGTGTCATTTAATTCAGATGTTTTGTTTGGATTTGACCGATCGAATGTAACACCCCTTGGAAAGATCGAATTGGATAAATTCACTGATCAACTGAACGGAGTCACTTACGATACCGTCTCCATTGTTGGCCACACAGATCGTATTGGACCTAAACCCTACAACGATAAGCTGTCCTTAGAGCGAGCTGATTCAGTTAAAGCGTATTTGATTTCTCGCGGCATGATTGCAGAAGAAAAAATAACCACAGAGGGTAGAGGAAGCTCAGAGCCTGTGACTGATGTTGGTGCCTGTAAAGGCTTACATTCTTCTGTTGAAGCTATAGCTTGTCTCTCCTCAGACCGTCGAGTTGAGGTAGACGTGGTTGGTATTAAATTGCAACGTCCATAAAAGGCTTGCGAGTAGCTATATGTAAGACCGTACTCTTTACATAAAGGCGAATAAAAAATGCAAAAGAAGTTAGATAGCGTGCGTGAACAGACATACTTTATTTGTCAAATGAGAGATCATTAAGTTTCTAACTTCAATGGAATCTATATGAATAAAAAATATTTAATCGCACTTTCAGCTTTAGCTTTCTTTTGCGCTAATGCCAATGCCCAAAATCAGGTTGGCTCCGCAAATAGTTTCTATGGAGAAGTAGGGATATCTCCAGTTGATCTGGCCGGGGCGGGTGGGGATGCAAAACCATATGCAATGAGACTTTTAGTTGGCAATGAACTTAATAAGAATCTAGGAATCGATTTGCTTTATACAACTACAGTTGCCAAAGATAGTAAGTCTGGTTATGACGCTTCATACAGTGGATTCGGGGTATTTTTGAAACCAAAATTTTCTGTAATAGAAGGTACTGAGGTGTTCGCACGCTTGGGAGTTGTACGTGCAGATGTAACCGCATCCACCGGACCCGCTGATAAGGGAAGTGACGTCGCATACGGTGTAGGAATTCAATCAAATTTAACTAAAACCGTATACGGACAATTAGATTTTATGCATTCCTACGATAGAGATAACGTTTACGTAAAAGGTTTTACCTTTTCCGTGGGTTCAAGGTTTTAATACGTTATCTTTTTTACTTTAACCGCACTGGAGTCCAGTGCGGATTTTTTAGTCCTTGGAGACACTTTCTTATTTAATTAATATATTGACTACTTTTTAGCTTGATCAATTGCAATTAGAAAATTAAATATCAATTTTCTTTCTCGCTTATGAAATTGCTGTAAATCTATTTTTAATAATTTATCGATTATTTTTTTAAGTTTGTTCCTAGGACTATTTTTTATTTTTTTAAATTCAAAGCATCTCATGAAAAAACTCAATTTATTATTGCTGATAAGTCTTGGCGCGTTTGGTTCTACCAGTACATTAGCTCAAAACGCTGATCATTTTTACGGAGGATTAGGCGTTGGAGAAGCCACTTCGAAAATTGATTACAACCTTATGACCTCAAATCTAACAGGCGTTGTACCATCAAATGTGAGCTCGAATCAACAAGATGCATCCTATAAAATATTTGGAGGCTATCAATTCAATCCATATTATGGAATAGAAGTAGGATATTTTAATTTTGGAGCGTTCAACTTTGCTTCAAACTCTATTAATCCCGCAAGAACCTTAAATGGTAATGTCAAAATTGAGGGTGCAAATCTTACAATAGTAGGTACCTTACCCATTACAGACCGTTTTTCACTTCAAGGTAGAGGCGGTCTAATAGACGCAAGGACAACAGATAGATTTAGTTACACTGGACCAGGAGCACTTTCAAATTCAAATCCAAGAGCTACTCAGAATAATTATTCTGCAGGGTTTGGTTTTAGCTACAAAATCAGTCAATCGATTACCGCTAGGGCAGAATTGGAGCGGTTTAGAATCAATGATGGATTAGGTAACAATGCAAACGTAAATCTTGCCGCAATCAGTTTGGTATTCCCATTTGGTAAAAATGCAGATAAACCTGTAAATTCTGTAGAAACGGTTGCTCCAGCACCTATTGCGCCGGTGATTATCGTTGAGCAAAAAGCTCCAGAACCAAAGCCTCAATTAGAAATTGTAAATAAAGAAGTAGTTCAAGACCGTCTGAAAATCAGTTTCTCAGCTGAAGTCTTGTTTGCGTTCGATAGCGCAAAAATAACTTCTTTAGGAAAACGTAACCTGGATAAATTTGCACAAGAATTGAAAGGTATTAAATATAGCAATGTCTCGATTGAAGGTAACACTGATCGCATTGGAACTAAGAGGTATAACGATAAACTTTCACTAAGAAGAGCTGAATCAGTAAAAAAATATTTAGTCTCCATCAATGCAATTGAAGCAAATAAGATTCAAGCAATTGGTTTAGGAAGCTCAAAACCACAAACGGATTCTAATGATTGCAAGGGTATTAAGACTTCGCCGGCGATCATTGCATGCCTGCAACCAGATCGTCGCGTCGATCTTGATACATCTGGATCTGATCCATCAAAGAAGTAAATTTATTTACACGTAACTTCTCTAACTGGCACTTTGTGAGTAACAAGGTGCCTTTTTGGGTTGAAAGAAGCTAATACGAATTATGTAGTTTTGTCTCACTTGATAGCTTTAACCTTGCTTTTGAAACAAGAGCTCTATAAAAAAAGCCGATTATTAAAAATAATCGGCTTTTGCACTAAGTCTCTTAAAATTTACTTATGTGCTACGGGCAGTTTCTTTGCTGCTGAAGCTGCGTGCTCTTGAGCCGTTGCGACATGCTCGCTAGCAACTTTAACATGAGCTTCGGCACCTTTGTGATCATTGGCCCCAATCAATTTAGCTACCTCTTTGTGTGACTTAGCTGCTAGCTCTAAGTGTTCAGCGGCGTGCGTGTGATGTTGTTGTGGGGTTACTGTTGATGTTGTGTCATGATTTTTAGTATCTGTCAGTGTCATTGTGTTTCTTTCTAAATACGTTAATGAACGGGAACAATATAATTAATGAAGTATTAACTATTCGATCATTATTGTTTTATTTAGTTTGGCAGTCTGTCTGTCACCACACAAAATACTACTTATTTAAATTAGTTTTATTTCGCTCTTAATTGATTTTAATTTCAAAGAGATGACTCAGAAATACACGCAATATGTTGGTTCTGTAAATTTAATCTAAATGCTTCAGCGGGGGAAACATCAAGTTGATTTAATATTTATAAATGCCAACCAAGAACTCTTCTTATTACGTCAAATGCGTTTTCATCGCTGTCTCCCCGCCATGCAATTATTTGATCTGGTCTTATCAATATTAGTGCTGCTTCGTATAGGTTTTCTAATTCAGGATGTGGATGGTGAATAATTTTTAAATCGATATGATTTTTGATTGCAGCTTCTATAAACTTATCGTGCTTTTCAGCAACCAAGCCTGTACAAAGTAGCGTCCAATCTTTACCAAAAGTGTCATAAAGCGATAGCTTGTCTCCCAGCCAATAATGAGGTGGACGCCCACCTGGGCCGGCAAAAGGTGTGTATGTATTTGGCTCATCCAAAGGAGGATCGCCATTTTCGCTTAAGATGATTGGTGAGGAGTCGTATCGCCCGCCAAAGGTGACGCCAGGAATATTAAACTCTAAGCGAACATGCGTATTAAAGTGTTCACTTGCTAACTTTCGATCAGAACGCCCCTTTGCAGTATCTAGTTCAAAGTCATCACTAATTTCAAATAAACCAACTGAATCAGCAAAACGTTTTGCATAAGACGTATTTCTTTTTGCAATCGGAACGCGCTCTAAACTGTAAGTTTCTAATAGCCTAGGTGCGCCTGATCCTTTTATGACACTTGCAAGTTTCCAACCTAAATTAACCGCATCCTCTACTGCTGTGTTGTATCCCAATCCCCCGGTCGGGGTGAACAAATGCGCTGCGTCACCCATTATAAAAATACGGTCATCTGACATTCTCTCCGTATAAAGTGAGTGTCCTGCAGTCCAGGTTAGGTGTGACAAAATTTCAGCCTCAACTTCACAACCTAATGCTTGAGCTAAAACTGAATATGCATCCTCCTTTGTCCATTTATCAGCCGATTCATCCTCATGTATTGCCGCATGGAAGGCAAATTCATCTGATCCATTAACTGATAGCAGTAAAGACCTTCTTTGTGCATTTACCGTGACGTACATCCAGCACTTAGGATGCGGAATTTTGGAGTAAAGAGTTGATGATTTGAAATACACAGCGAACATCTGTCCGCCCATAAAACCGCGTTTGACACCTGTAGCTCCGACGTATGAGATCCCAAGACTTTGCCGGATTTGACTTCTTGCTCCATCTGCCCCAATTAAGTACAGGGTTTTTACTTGTATTTCTTCCTGCGAATTATCAATGGGTTGAATCCATGCCTTTATATGATCTTCAAAGCGCTCGTAACGATTTAATTTCCAGGCAAAACGAATCTCGTTTGATTTCCACTTGTCAGCATGTTTCTTAAGCACGGGCTCAACGTATTTTTGTGAAATACGGTGAGGCAACTCTGCCGCACTCCATGAACCGCTCATATTTTGCACATTCCGAGCTGCTTGAGCAGATGTCGGTAGTGACAACCGGGCTAGCTCATAAGTGCTTAGCCTTGTTAAATAAGCGATATCCGTGGGATGATCTGGTGGAAGCCCTAACTTCCTTATTTCGTCGGCAAATCCAAGTCGACGGAAATGTTCCATTGTTCTTGCTTGAGTTGCGTTTGCTTGTGGATTAAACGCAGTAGAGGGTTTTGCATCCACGAGTAAGGCCGATACACCACGGACTCCTAATTCATTCGCAAGCATTAGTCCACTTGGTCCGCCGCCAACGATGAGTACTGGGGTTTCTATCATGTCATGAGGCCTCAAATATAAGTTAAATTAGTCAAGTGGTTGATGTATAAATAATTATCTATCAAAGATAGTGATGTATACGTCTAAAAACATTGGTTTATTAGTTGAGTTTAACATTTGGATTTCATTCAAAAATCTTGGGTATATCAACAAAAAAAGAGTAAATAGTATCTATGAACAAGTTCATTTTAAGATTATTAATTTTAATTTCATTACCCATTTGGGGTTGGGCACAAAATTTTCCTATTAAAACTACCCGAGTTGTAGTTCCATTTTCAGCTGGCAGTGGGCCTGATATGGTCATGCGCATAGTTGGCGATAAGCTTGCGAAAGAGTGGGGGCAGCAAGTCATGCTCGACAATAAGCCTGGAGCCAACGGTTGGCTTGCAGAAACTGATATCAAACGAGCATCCCCTGATGGATATACCTTTGCAACCCTAGATACCACGCATATTGCTTTGCAGCCATTGCTATATAAGCAAATGCCATTCGATCCCATTGCTGATTTCGAGCCTTTATCAACACTGTACACAACCAAATTCTTCGTAGTTGTGGGCATGAATTCTCCGTACAAAACGTTAAATGATTTAATCAACGCTGCAAAAGAGAAAAATAGTCGTTTGACATATGGAAGTTGGGGTATTGGCAGCGTTGGGCATTTAGGCGCTGCAATGCTTGAAGGCGCTACTCACACCCAAATGACTCATGTGCCGTTTAAAGAAATGCCAATGCTTTATACGGCAGTATCTACAGGAGAAGTTGACTGGGCTTTCGGTACAGCAGCTACAGTCAGTTCGCTATATCAATCTAAAAAAGTTAGATTCCTAGCCTATGCTGGCTCTCAACGTATGCAAGGCTATCAGGATGTACCTACAGTTTCAGAGGCGAGTAATATTTCAGGTTTTGAATTGAGAACTTGGGTGGCTGTATTTGGTCCAAAAGGTACTCCAAAGTTAGTCAATGAGAAAATCAATCAAAGTATTATGAAAGCACTATCTGATGCTGAAGTTCGCGAGAAGCTTTCAGTTTTTGGGCTTGAGCCGTGGATTGGATCTGCTAGTGATGTCATAAAAGCTACTGAACAGGATATTAAAAGGTACTCTGGAATAATCAAGAGCTCAAATATTTCTCTTGATTAGACCCATCAACTTTTGAGTGCTGATATTTAATTAAATGCAAATATACTGTCCGTTATTGAATTGAGCGATTTGGAAAGTTGATGCTTATAACGTCAGATCGTAATTGTTGATGATAGCAATTTGCTTTGCAATGTTGGGTAAGACGCTCAAGCAAAGTTCTAATTGCTTATTCAACAGTTGATCCACGTTATTTGTATGCGTTGAATTCTTTTCTAATTCGATGAGTTTGATTTCTAGTGTATTCATTAAATCAAATAAACTCTGGAGATCAATTCGCTTGGAGTGCTCAACTGCAATTGCTAAACTCTTAAGCAATGTATGTAGTTGCTGTGATGCGTTCAATAAAACATTTGATATTGGTTGTTCATTGCACTCATTACGATGTGCTCCTAGAGCGGACAGATAGTTAAGTAAAGTGTGTGAGGCTATTAGAAACTCACCATGTTCGTTTACTTGATGCTGCACATTTTGGGGCTCCTTAAGCATTGCAGAGTAAGAGTTTGATAAGGCTGCATCGGCATTGTGCGCATCTCGGCGAACAAATCGATAGGTCAGATGTTCCTGCTTGCCCAGCTGATATTGGTGTATTATTTCCTCTAGATAGTTTGCTTGTGAGCTAAGGGAAGTAGCTGCTAATTTGGGCCACAACCGCCATTGCCAATTGGGAATGACTAACCAAGCTGCCATCCCTGCTATGGCACAACCAATTAGTGTGTCCCACAATCTAGCTGGGAATAGTTCTTGTTGCAACCCAATTTGATGAAAACTAACAACCAAAAGTGCAGTAATTGCTGCCGTTGCTAATATGTAGCGTGTGTGGCGCGTTCCAAAAAAAACTGCCCCTAAGATCACAATTAAGGCAGACTGCGCAAATGTTGCGTCAAAAAGCCGCGTCATAGCCCATCCAACAGCTAAACCCTGTGCCGTACCCAGTGCTCTTTGAACGAGTCTCTTATGGGTTGCTGCATATTGTTGCTGGCTTACAAATACAATGGTTAGCAATATCCAGTACCCCAGGTGATCATGCATTATTTGCATGATGCAAAATCCAATTAAAAGTGAGCAACTCAAACGCAATGAGTGTCTGAATAGGGGCGATTCAAGAGTTACATTCCTTTTAATTCGTAACCACGCCTCACTAAAATTAGTGGGTTCCCGGTCTAGTAAATCTTGATTGAGGTCTATCTTTGGAGCCATGAATACTTGGGATATTACAGAGGCCATCGAAGTTAGGTTATCTCTTACTGCAAGCAGGGCATTTAATTGCCCTTTGGTGTCTTTAACTTCCTCAATATTTTTGATTGCAGAGTTAAGATCCTCAATTGCGCGTTTTGTAACTCCGTGATGGACGGGTTTGGAGCCCGACTGTATTGAATTTGAAAATGTCAGAGCCTGCTTGCCTAATAATATAAGTACCCTTTGACAACGATATAGAACGTCAGAATGAAAGAACACTTTCGCAAGAACTTGGTATTCCTCGTGCGACGAACTTGTTCTTTCGTGAATATCTTGTGCGACTAAGTATTGATGTAGCGCCAGTTTTAGCCACTCAGAATCTTTGCCTGGTTGCATTCGGCTCAGCAAACTCGCTTTAGTTGAATTTAAAGCATTTACAACACGTCCGTTGTGCAGTATCAATGCCATTCGCTGCTCGGTTTGATCAACCTCTCGGATGGGCTCAAGCAATTTAGCCTTAAGCTGGAGATATTCGCCAAGTAATGCGTACAGTTTTGCTAATCGAATATTTACCGGCTGTTGGGGAAGTAAAGCAAACCAAATGACAGAAATAAATCCGTACCAAATGGCGCCTATCAACAGCAACGGTATTGAAGCGCTAGCTAATTCACGGCTTGAGTGCGCAGACAAAGCAGTATACAAAACAAGAACTAAAGCGCCAAATGATATTGCTCGGTATCGCTCTCCTATTGCACCCATCAAAGTGAGTGTAAAAGCTGAAACAGTTATCACTATAGCCAAAAGCGTAGGCCATGGCAAACTAAACCATACAGCTAAGGATACTGCTGAGAAAGTTGTAATTGCAATGATTTGCGAGCGCAGACGTGCATGCCAATGATCGTCAGTTTCCGTCAGCGCACTTGCTATAACCCCCAGCATGACTGGTAACAATTCGGTTTGCCAGTTCACCAACCAGTGAATTAAAAACACGATGGATAGAGCTAGGAACGCTCGTACACCCACCGTGAATCCATCGCGATTTAACACTGCTGACGTTTTGATGATCCATTCTCTCTCTGTTAAAAGAGTATTTTTTTGATTAAGCACAAATGGTAATTTTTTGAATGATAGGAAATCTTGGCTAAAGCGAAAATTTTGGAAATAATGTTACATTCAAGTGTAGACGAAATCAATTTAATATCATAGTGCTATTGAGTTTGCAACTGTCCATGCGTCCATCCTTTTAACGAAGCATTAAGCAATGAAAGATTCCGGTATTTTTTTTAAGCCCCTTTTATGGACGCCAAGTTCACGGGCGCGTTTGTGTTCTCACTTGTCTGTTCTTTTCTTCATTTGCTTTCTTCCTTTGAGCATACAAGCCCAATATAGCCGAACGCCTTGGCCCAAAAAACTACCAGTGCCGACTTATACCTGGACTGATATGCAAGGGGGCAACTGGAGCTCAAAGAATCAATTGGGTAAAGTTGTCATTATCAATTTTTGGGCTACTTGGTGTGCTCCATGTCTGGCTGAGCTACCTACCCTGCAGGCCTTGAGCGAGATTAGTGATCCTGATCGTATTTCAGTAATCACCGTAAACGTGCGTCAATTAAAATCCCAGGTTCTGCGGTTCACGTCTGCGACCTCTTTGGACTTGCCTGTTGTTTTGGATCCCAAGGGCGAAATCTCACAATCCTTTGACATACGGATCTATCCCACTACTTTATTGATTGATACCCAAGGGGTTGCTCAGTGGCGTATTGAGGGCGATGTGGACTGGACTAGTCCTCAGGTTACGTCCTGGATTCAGTCCTTGAATAATTCAAAGATTCGGAGATAATAACGGGGTGATAAGTGATTCTGACTTACTCAATCATGAGTATGTGAGTGAACACTTAACCCAACTGCCTTCGAGGTTTTGAGTGTTTTTAACATTCTTGTAAACGCCGACAGTTTTTAACAATCTATCCGGAGCTCTTTTTAATGACCCCCGTTCGCCGACAATTTCTTACGACCGCTCTTGGAGTGTGTTCTTCGCCATTTTTAGCCACTTCCGCGCTATCCCAGGCATCTTCCTCCGTGGCAAGTGCAGCCCCCTCTGAGCGGACCTTTACCCCAAATCCTGGGAAATGGCGTACCTTTGAAATCACTACGCGAGTTGAGATAGATACACCAACTTCTGCTACGCGTGTGTGGTTGCCTGTTCCAAGCATTGAGTCCCCTTGGCAAATTTCGCTAGGAAATCGGTACCAAAGCAATAGCTCCACAGTCCTTACGACAGACGGAGAACAGGGTATCAAAATGCTTTTGACGGAGTTCACTCCCGGTCTTGAAAAACCTTTTGTAGAAATCACCAGTACCGTCAAAACACAAAGCAGAATGGATCTAGCTGGACCTAGTCAATCAAACAGGACAACAGAGTCACTTGATAATCTTAGGTACTACACACGATCAACAAAACTTTTGCCCACAGATGGAATCGTTCTGAAAACTGCTCTACAAATAACGCAGGGCTCAGTTAACGAGGATCAAAAAGTCAGAGCCATTTATGAGTGGGTTGTAGCCAATGCTTGGCGCGAACCCAAGGTTAGAGGGTGCGGAGAGGGGGATATCAAATTAATGTTGGAAACAGGTAATTTAGGCGGGAAATGTGCTGATATCAACGCTCTCTTTGTAGGCCTTTGCAGATCGGTTGGCATACCAGCACGTGACTTATACGGAATAAGGGTAGTACCTTCTGCATATGGGTATAAAGAGCTCTCTGGCAACCCAGAGAGTTTAAAAGGTGCCCAGCACTGCCGAGCAGAGGTGTATTTAAATAAGAAGGGATGGGTCGCAATGGATCCAGCCGATGTTGCAAAAGTGATGCGACAAGAAACACCTGAGTGGATTAAATCACCCTCCAATCCGATTGTTAAACCCGTTTATCAAACTTTATATGGTGGTTGGGAGGGCAACTGGTTGGCCTGGAACAGTGGGCACGATGTTAAGCTCCCAAAAAGTCAGGGACCGGCTATTGGGTTTTTGATGTACCCCATCGCTGAAAATAATGAGGGCAGGTTTGATTCTTATTCCCCAGACTCCTTTAGATATCAAATTAAAGCCAAGGAATTGGTGTAACCCCTAGCTTAGGCTTGGCTGGCATTTCGAAATCCTATAGGGCGTCCCCCCATCTTTGCCGGTTGAGCTTTCTCGTAGAATTTTTGTACAAGAACACCCGAATACTCGGGTTTCTATGGAGAAAGAACTTTCTCTATTGGACAACGAGTTGCACACGAGCGTTAAACTTAAGCTCGCAGAGCGAAAGTTCAACCGACGTAAACCTTTTGGATCCTTGGTTGGTCTATAGGTGCGTGTTATATTTGGCGAATTAAAAAAATAGGGAGACTGTTATGAAATTAACCAGACGTACATTAATTGCAGGCGCATCAACTCTGAGCGCACCTTGGATCCTAACTTCAGCAAAAGCTCAAAAAGTTGAGTTCAGTGTAAAGTTTGGTAGCAACTTACCCGCTACGCATCCGCTAAATACCCAGGCGGTTGCAATGGCAGCAAAGCTAAAAACAGAGTCCAAGGGACGTATCGATCTTCAAGTATTTCCGTATAACCAACTGGGTAACGATACGGATATGCTCTCACAACTAAGGTCCGGAGCACTGGACTTTATGACCCTCTCGCCTCTCATTTTGGGAACCTTGGTACCTGCAGCTCAAATCAACGGGGTTGGTTTTGCATTTAAAGATTACAACCAGGTTTGGAGCGCAATGGACGGGGACTTAGGCGCCCATGTTCGTCAAGAGATCGCTGCAACGGGGAGTATTTTTGCATTCGACAAAATATGGGATAACGGTTACAGACACGTGACCAATAGTGTTCGCCCCATTAATGTTCCGGATGATTTGAAGGGTCTTAAGCTTCGCACTCCGCCGGGACCTATGTGGGTGTCGATGTTCAAGGCCTTGGAGGCGTCTCCGACTCCTTTGAATTTTGCTGAGGTGTACTCTGCCCTGCAAACCAAAGTTGTTGAAGGCCAAGAAAATCCACTGGCTATCGTATCTACAGCCAAGCTCAATGAAGTACAGAAGTACTGCTCAATGACTGGGCATATGTGGGATGGCTATTGGTTTATGGGTAATAAGAAACTCTTTGAGCGTTTCCCAGCTGATTTACAGGCGTTGATGACTAAGTTGGTGGCTGAATTTGCTTTACTTCAGCGCGCAGAGGTTCGCAAACTCAATGATAATTTACAAGCTGATTTGAAGTCAAAAGGGATGATCTTCAACGACGTACAAATTGATGCCTTTAGAGCGAAGTTACGTGCATCCGGGTTTTACGCCGATTGGCATAAAAAGTTCGGTGATGAGGCTTGGAGTCAGCTTGAAAAATATACGGGTAAATTGTCTTAATATAGATATCTTAGACTGCCTTCTAAGTGCGCCCATGTGGCGCACTTTTTTTGAGTGCTAATAAAACCTTAGCTCTTTGAGAGGGGTATCTCAAGATTATTTTCAATTCGGATGTGAGGTGGCATAGCCCATTTACTGAGCAATTAATTTTGCTCAGCCAGCAGTGCCTCTAACTCCGTGTGCATGTGGAGAAGTGCATCACTCCAATCTCCTTTTTGGGTTTGCCTTAGCAAGCGGGCGCTCGGATAAAAAGGGGATTGCTCAGTTTGTAAGAACCAGCGCCAACATGCGTTGGATTTTAATAATATCCATGTTTTAAGTCCAAGGGCGCCACAAAGGTGTGCGGTGGAGGTGTCTACGGTGATGATTAAATCCAGGTTTTGAGCAATAGCCGCGGTATCTGCAAAGCTCTTGATTTCAGTACTTAAATCAAGTAAACCCCTACCGCGCCAGCCGCTTTGGTTTAGGTCATGTAATTCTTGGTTAGGGATCTTTCCTATTTGAAGACTAACCCAGTCAAAGGGTAGTTGCAAAAGCTCCTCAAGATCCCTTAAATGAAGATTACGCTCTTTGTTGATTTCCCAGGTCTCGCTTTGATCCTCTCTGTATCCACTGGACCAAACCAGACCAATGCGAGGACGTCTGCACAGAGAGGTCAATTTGGTTGTGCGGTCTTGTGAATCACGTATGGGTAACTTAGAGTTTTCGGGTGAGTCTATGAGGTTTTTTTGCTGCAATAAAAATTCTAACTTGTATGCCCAAAGCTCTCTTAGTCCGTCGTCGACTCTTAAATAAGGAGGCGCAGTGCCTGAGCATTCCGATACGCTTTTGAATCCAAGAGCGAAGGGCAAGCTCATCAAAGGGCAGTGCAAGTCATAGGGGGGGATCTCCTCGCCTCTTGCAATAACGGTCCAATCCGTACAGGACACACCAGAGTGATCCAGCGCCCCCCCACCCAGGAACGACATGGCGATGAGAGATTTCAGTGCAGGTTGCACTTCAATAATTACTTTTGCAGCTGATTGCCCTAGATGGATGGCATAGCGAATAAATTGCAGCGTATCGCCAAACCCTTGCTCTGCATGAAGGAGTATGCTTTTGCCAGTTAGAGTCAGCTGACCCATCCAAAGTGGTTTTACGAACTCTCTTTGTTTTTGTTTGTTTTGGAGTTCGTTGTGCCTCCATCGCCACTCGTAGTGGCGCAGGCCCTTCTCAAGATCCCCCAATATCAAATAACAGTGTGCTAGGTTCCAATGTGAGCGAATATGCTCTGGATCAATTTCAAGTGCTTTTTCGTAACACGTGAGTGCTTGAGCGTAATCTAGGAGCTCAAAGTAACAAACTCCAAGGTTGTAATGCGCCAGTAAGTATTTTGGATCCGAGGCAATGACTGTGTTGTAACAATAGATGGCTAATGGATGATTTTTTAATTGACTATAAACCACACCCTTGTTGTAGTGTGCGTCTAAGAGAAGCGGGTTGAGCTTGAGCGCGTTATTTAGGGACTCGAGAGAGAGATCATAGGACTGGATACAAAAGTAGGCTATCCCTAGGTTGTAGTGGGCATTGACCTGCGCAGGGTCTTTGGATATCACAGCTTCAAAGCATTGGATGGCTCTTGGATAGCGCCCCTTACTTTGGTGAGCAACGCCCATATTGATTTGAGCCTGGAGGTAATGGGGATCAATCTGTAGGGATCGCTCAAAATTTATCAAAGCTTGCTCGAATTCATGAATAGACATGAAAACCAGTCCAATTCGGTTGAATGCAATATGCTTATCTAAATCCAGTTCATTCAATTTTTGGTAGGTGTGGACTGCCTGTAGGGGTTCCCCTTGTTTTTCGAGTTGCTCGGCTAAATAGATGTATGCATCTCTTAGCACCTCTCGTTCACTTTGATAATTCTTTGTAATTAACTCGCAGCAAATTTGCGCTATCAGCGGATAATGCAATAACTCATAGGTCTTTGCCAAATCTAAAAGAAATTTTCCAGGTGTTTTACGCTGTAGAGTGGGTACTTCTACAATATGTTGTATCCAGTTGGACAGAGTGTCTTGGATGAGGGGCGTTTTGTGATGTAACTCGGCAAAATCAGTGCTCCCTTGAAGTGCCTGTTCATCAATAGATACCTTCAATTTAAGATGGCTTAGAAAAGATTGTGCCTGATCTTGAAGTGCTTCAACCATGATTGAGAGTGGTCTTCTTTTTTTAAGAATTTGTTGGATTCGTCGGCTTCAAAAGTGTGAAAAAATATTTCCTCTTACTCGCTGAGGCAGTATCCTGTGTATGTAGCTATTCTATTGAAATATTAAAGAATGTTCGATTTAAAACATCAAATTGAGGGTCTCAGTTTATTCCCCCTTGGGATGACTTTGTTTCCCTGCGGTATTCTCTCGCTCAATATCTTTGAGCCTCGCTACCTAAGCATGATCAAACGTCACTACGAAAGGGGTGAGCCCTTTGGCGTGGTAACACTGCTTGAAGGATCGGAGGTTAAATTGCCCGAGCAAGCAAACAAGCTCGCCAATTTTGGAACCTTAGCAAAGATTATTGAATTTCAAGCCGTTCAACCCGCCTTGTACCGTATTAAATGCGTGGGTTGGAGCAGGTTCGAGATCAAGCAACGCTTGTCTCAGCTAGCAGGTGTTGAACGAGCGGATGTTTTGTTATTGCCAGAAGACGCGCCTGTCTCAGTCAGTGCAGACCTTCAAGATGTGGCCAATACACTGGGTCAATTGATTGCCCAAAACCAAGAAATGGGCGTTAAGTTAAATGAATTCCCGTTCACACAACCTTTTTGCCTCGATGAAGCGGGTTGGGTTGCGAATCGATGGGCTGAGTTGTTGGGCTTGGTGAGCGAAGAGCGGGTGAGTTTGTTAGCCCAGCGTGATCCAGCTCTAAGACTGCAGAGGATTAAAGATTTGATGGACCAACCAACTTAAGAACATTGAGAGGCGTACACCCATGCGTGCTGGTAATTCTGGTGCTAGGGTGTGATTTGAATTTTGTTCTTATTGATCAGCCCCTGCATCAGCAAATACTCAGGGTTGATGATGTTTTTAAGCGCCTCCTTGTTAGTCCCCCTAAGAATCCAACCCTGATTAAACAGTTGTGCCCGTAATTCATTACTTTGCCACATAACACTCAGCTCTCGCTCAAGCCTTGCTTGAGCATCACGTGACAGGGACTTAGGGCCCACCAAAGCGTCCCACACCTGCAACTGTGTTGATCCCCCTTTAATCCCAAGCTCAGATAGGGGGACTAAGTTGGGGGCCAATATGCTTTTACTACCCAAGAGTCCTATAGCCTGAATCTTCTCACTGTGAATGAGCGGCGTAGCAACTCCTATTGGCACTAAAGCCATTTGTATCTCACCAGCCATGAGTGCACTCATCACGCCTGGATTGCCGGGGTAGGGGATGTGCTCGGGCAGGAGTCCTGGGTTAGATGCTTTAAGAGCCTCCATTGCAAGGTGTGCCATGGAGCCAGTACCCACTGAGCCGTAATTCCAGTGGTTGCCCTGTGTTTGAGCTGTTGCCAAGAAAGCCTTGCCGCTGGGTAGGTTAGCCGGCGCTACCAACACCAATGGACTATCGGCAATCAAGGAGATGAGGGAGAAATCTTTCAGCGGATCAAAGTCCAGCGATGGGTACAGCAACTTTGCGGTCGTTAGATTGCCGTTGATCATGAGGCCCAGTGTGTGGTCGTCTTGGGCATGCGCTACCAACTGAGCAGCTAAATTGCCTGAAACTCCAACATGATTTTCAACAATCACCGCTTGGCCTAAGGACTTTGATAGCGGCTCAGCGATCGTCCTAGCAATCATGTCGGGTGTCGAGCCCGCAGGAAAGCCCACCAATATGCGTACTGTGTGTTTGGGCCAGCGCTCACTGTGTAAATCTGAGGGGGAGGCGCTCGAAGTCTTACCCGTTTGTGCAAAAGCTACGCACAGATGGAGCGATGAAAACAGTACAACCGAGATCAATACCTTGTAAGGGCTTAAGTTGAGTTTAAATTTCATGGTTTTACCGTTTGTTGTTAAGTGTTATTGTGATGAGAGAAGCGTTTTTGTAGTTTGTCATTGTTGGGTTGCCGCGCCTGGTAAGAGATTAGGCTTTTGCGCTCAAGCCTGCCAGACCCCGTACCCGCTTTGTCTAAGCCGAATGGCCAAATCCACCTCCATATAGCGGGCGTCCTCGTAGGGCATAGGATTGAATTCAGCATATAACTCAGGCATCAAGTGCAGACCATACTCTTTGGCATATCGATTGGACTGGATCCCTGCTTTGTGCTTGTCAAACCGAATATCAGGATCCAGTCCCGTCATACCTACATAGACACAGGGCAGTCCATCCTTGTAGTCTGGGTTGGCTCTCAAAAAGCGACCCTCCTTAAGAACATCCTTGGATAGTTCAATGACGTAGACATGGTGTTTTTCGGGGAGTTTCATGGATAATTTATTGACTTAAAAAAAGCCCCATCTGGAAAACCCATAGTGCGCTTACATTTTTACTCACACCTGCAGACGAGTTGAGTCCTCAAGATCCAGTGGTCCATCTTCTAACTTTTGGCTCAGCGAGGTGGGTAAATTCTTGGTTGGTTTTACACCCAGTGTTTTGAGCATTTGTGCTTGTCGAATCACGTTTCCTCGCCCTGTACTGAGCTTGTTGTATGCGCTGTCGTAGCTAACCTGAGCTTGCTTTAACTTAAGTCCCAAAGCATCTAAGTCTTCCACAAAACCAACGAGCTTGTCAAAGAGCTCTGCTCCTCTGTGGGCAATGTCCTGTGCGTTCTTGCTCTGCGCCTCTTGACGCCAAAGGTGTGCCACTGTTCTCACCACAAAGAGCAGAGTGGAGGGGCTGACTAGCAAAACATTTTTCTTCCACGCCTCCATAAAGATTTCTTTATCATGGGTGATCGCAAGCATAAAGGCCGGCTCAATAGGGATGAACATCAGCACAAAATCCAACGATTTAACGCCGTAAAGCGCTTGATAGTTTTTGTGTGATAACTCTTTAATATGGTTTTTAACAGAGTCAATGTGTTTTTTTGCCGCAATCTTCTTGAGCTCTGCGTCCTCACTCGACATGAACTCATCGTATGCGTTTAAAGAGACCTTGGAGTCAATGACCAACGAGCGCTCTTCGGGCAGGTGAATAACCACGTCCGCTTGTGCTTTGCTGCCGTCCTCCCTCGTTTGACTGACCTGCACTACGTACTCTTCACCCTTTCTAAGCCCTGAACCCTCCAGCACGCGCTCCAGGACCAATTCACCCCAATTGCCCTGAGTTTTGCTGGAGCCCTTGAGCGCGTTGGTCAGGTTCTTGGCCTCCTCAGTTAAGTTTTGATTGAGTGCAACCAACTGCTTGACCTGCTCAGCAAGCGCGGAGCGGTCTTTTCCCTCTTTCACGTAGACATCTTCTACTTTGGCTTGAAACTCGGTAATTTTGGATTTCAAAGGGTCCAGAAGTTGCGTTAAACGCTGTTGGTTGTCCTCGGAGAACTTTTTTGATTTCTCCTCCAATATATCCTGAGCAAGTGTCTTAAATTGAAGACTAAGGCTCTCCTTGGCTTGATTGAGGAGCTCTATTTTTTCATGTGCTGAAGCTTTTTCGTTGTCAAGTTGTATCCTGATTTCAGCCAAAGATTGATTGCTCTCAATTAATCGTTGTTTGGTTTTTTCGTGCTGCTCGGCCTCTCGGTCTTTGGCACTGAGTGCAGTTTGGTGAGCCGTTTGTTCAGCTTCTAACTTGGCAAGTGCAACGCTTTTCTCCTCCCGGTTCAGATTAAGTTCTTTTTGTAGACCCGCTATGTCAACTTGCAAGGTTTGAACCAGACTGTTAAGGCTTTCGCGCTCACGCTCTAAAACCTCAAAGCGCTCTAAGGCGAGGGCGGAGCTCACAGGGTTGCCGTGATCGCCTGCGTGTGCGGGGGATTCATCACCACCGGAGCGAAGCAAGAACTTATGAATGAAGAGCCCAGTGATGCCAACCGCCGCGCAGGCTCCCATCGATACCAAAGCGACTGTTATAAAAAACGAGGTTGAGTTTATGTCTGACATTTGTTTGAGCTTGGTTTTTGCAAAGTAAATTTAGTTCAAGCGATTTTTTAGTACCAATTTGCCTTTAACGCCTCTTGAACTCATCTTGGCAAAAGCCTGCTTTAACTCTGACATCTCAAACACTGTGTCAATCAAAGGTTTGATGAGTCCTCTCTCATACCAATCGACAAGCTCATTCAACATGGCTCTGTTATTGTCATACTCTCTTCTTGAGAAGTCCCCCCAAAATACACCAATAACGCTTGCCCCTTTCAGTAGCATGAGGTTAAAGGGAATACTTGGAATGTTTCCGCCCGCAAATCCGACCACCAAATACCTTCCTCTCCAAGCAATCGAGCGAAACGCAGGCTCAGCCCATTGCGCTCCAACAGGGTCATAGATAACGTTGGGACCAAGACCTGCAGTGAGCGCTTTAATTTGCTCGCGAAAGTCCCCCTCTGAGTAGTTGATGCACTCATCCGCCCCCAGCGCTTTTGCGGTCTCGCACTTCTCGGCACTTGAGACTGCTGCAATTACTTTCGCACCTTTTGCCTTTGCAATTTGAATTGCAGCTGAGCCAACTCCGCCGGCCGCCCCCAAAATCAGCACTGTCTCCCCAGCTTGCAAGCCGCCCCTGTCAATCAACGCATGGTATGAGGTCCCGTAGGTCATGATGAAAGACGCGCCGTCTTCTGCAGTGAAGCGATCACTGAGGGGTAAACAAAGCCTGGCGGGGGCGATGGTGTGGCTTGCAAAGCCTCCGATGCTGTTTAAGCACGCAACCCTGCTTCCAACGCTTAAGTGTTTGACACCGGAGCCCAGAGCTCGAATAATCCCCGCATACTCCGCTCCGGGCACGAATGGGAGCGCTGGTTTGAGCTGGTATTTGTTTTGAACGATCAAAAGATCCGGAAAATTCAAGCTTGCAGCCTCAATTTCAATGAAGACTTCATCTGGGCCTGGAGTGGGGTTTGCCATCTCTTTGCGAACTAAATCTTCTACCCCAGTTGTTTTCTCACATAACCATGCCAGCATGTTTATTCCTTAATCTGTTGTGGTGATGGGTGCAAATGATACGGCTTTTGTTATTGTAGAGACCTAGATTGACATCCTATTTTCCAAATTCGGCTGGGACTGACCCTACAATCAAGGAACACTAAAGGGTTTTTGATGAAGATATTAGTTTCCAACGACGACGGATACCAGGCGCCTGGCATCATTGCACTTTATGAAGCCTTAAAAGATTTAGGGCAAGTGGAGGTTGTTGCTCCAGAGCAAAATAACAGCGCAAAATCAAACGCTCTAACGCTAAACGCCCCGCTCTACGTGCACAAAGCCTCCAACGGCTTTCGTTACGTGAACGGTACCCCCGCGGATTGTGTGCATATTGCACTGACAGGTCTTCTCGGGTACAAACCAGATTTAGTGGTCTCTGGCATCAATAACGGCGCGAACATGGGGGACGATACGATTTACTCGGGCACGGTCGGGGCTGCAATGGAGGGGTATTTGATGGGTATACCCGCTGTTGCGTTCTCTCAGGTGCAAAAGGGCTGGGATCACCTCGACGCTGCCGCGGCGAGGGCTAGAGCGCTTGTTCAAGAACTGAGTCATGCTCATATATCAGGCTCCAAGCCGTGGTTGTTGAATGTCAACGTGCCAAATAAGCCCTTGGATCAATTGGGCGCTAATAAAATTTGCCGATTGGGTCGCAGGCACGCCGCCGAGCGCGTGATTACTCAGGAAAGCCCGCGAGGCGAGACCATGTACTGGATTGGCGGGGCAGGGCCTGCAAAAGATGATGCTCACGACACTGATTTTTATGCAACAAAAAACGGAAATGTATCCATTACACCTTTGCAGATTGATTTAACTGAATACGCACAGTTGAGTGCTTGGTCAAAGGTTTTGGATCATTGATCGAATGCTTGGATTCTTTGGCCTGCTCCTTAATTCTTTAGTAAAAATCTTTTGATGACAAAAGACAGACCTACTTTCCCGTTAAAACTTGATGCGCTAGAGTCTAAAAAGAGTCTTGCGAATAGGGTTGCCCCCGCTACCCCCTTTGTTCAAGCAAGAGTGAATGCGTCAAAGAAGCTGGATAACTCTGCACGAGCAGTCAGTGCGACTGCTCAGACCTTTGAGAGTCCAAGCGGCGTAGGGCTAGACTCCTCGACTGTGCGTGAGCACATGGTGAGAAAGCTTGCACAGCAGGGGATCGAGGACAACGTTGTGCTCAGCGCTATGTTAAGCGTTGAGAGGCACCGTTTTGTTGATACCGCATTGGTAAACCAGGCCTATGAAGACACCAGTTTACCGATAGGATTGGGGCAAACCATCTCTAAACCCAACGTTGTCGCTCGGATGATAGAACTGCTTAGGCAGGGTAAGAATTTAAGCGCTGACGGCAAACTTGGGCGGGTTATGGAGATTGGAACGGGTTGTGGATACCAGGCGGCTGTGTTGAGTCAACTTTGCCAAGAGGTCTACAGTATTGAGAGGCTAAAAGGATTGTTTGAGCGAGCCAAAGAAAATTTGCGTCCTCTTAGAGTTCCAAATCTGCACTTACTTTTTGGGGACGGTATGCTCGGTTACGAACAAGGCGCACCTTACAGCGGTATCATTGCTGCTGCGGGGGGAGAAAATATTCCTCAAAGCTGGTTGAACCAACTCGCAGTTGGGGGACGTATCGTAGCCCCTGTGGCAACGGGCGCGAGAACACAGGCTTTGATTGTGGTGGATAAGACAGAGAACGGGTTTGAGAATGCATATCTAGAAGCTGTCAATTTTGTGCCTCTAAAATCGGGAATTAACTAAAATGGTTTGGAGATGCAGGATGGACCCCTTGATAGGACGAAGTGATGTAATGGACCGGCGGGCTCAAAAAGCCAGGTTGGGTTCCAATTTGGGAGCGCCTGCTCTTTTAGGGCTTTGTTTAGCCTTGTTGCTTGGGGGTTGTTCTAGCCCCAACATCAGCATTCCTGCGCCAGTTGTTGATCACTCACTTGGTAAACCTAATACGTCTGATAGTCGGACCAACGTGGCTTCTAAAGCGCCTGTTGTCACGAGTACTGCTACGAATATTAATGTTAACGAGAATTCAACCAGACCAGGCTATTACACCGTGAAGCCAGGGGATACTATTTTTCATATCTCCTTAGATAATGGTCAAAACTGGAAAGACTTAGCAAAATGGAACAACATAGATAACCCCAACGTGATTGATGTTGGACGCGTTTTGCGTGTTGTTCCCCCAGAAGCGAGTGTGACCACCGACGGGGTTGTCGTACGCCCTGTTAACTCACAAAACAATCCAACGACAAGCACCGGAACGATGACTAGCGTGGGAACTGTAAACGGGGCGCTCAGCACTTCTCCTCCCACGACTACTCCGAGCCCCGCCGCCCCTGCTTCAGCTTCAATTGCCCCTGCTCCTGGCGCTGCGCCTGCGTCACAACCCGCCGTACAGGTCCCGCAGCCTGCGCCAAGCGTCCCCTCAAGCACTGAGAACGCCAGCGAAAATCCTACCTTCATTTGGCCAGCTAACGGGAAACTGATTGCAACTTTTGATGAGTCCAAAAATAAGGGCGTAGACATATCCGGCAAGCTCGGCGACCCAGTGCTGGCTGCTGCTGACGGCAAAGTCGTCTACTCAGGGTCGGGACTGAGGGGTTATGGTAATTTGTTGATCATCAAACATAACAACACTTACTTAAGCGCTTACGCTCATAACCAAACCATCTTGGTCAAAGAAGACCAGAGTGTTAAACAGGGTCAAAAAATAGCAGAGGTGGGTAACAGCGACGCTGATCAACCCGAGCTGCATTTTGAGATACGCAAGTACGGCAAACCCGTTGATCCCCTTAAATGGCTGCCACCGCGTTGAGAAAGAATTCAAGATCCAAATCCGCTAGGACTGCTCCAAAAGATATTGAATCTGTAGAGCAGCGCGATTTTGCGAATTACCCCACCTACTTTATCGAGTCCCTTGATCTCGAGGGCCGAGGTGTCAGCAGGCGAGAGGACGGTAAGGTTGTATTCATAGAAGGTGCCTTGCCCTTTGAGACCGTTAAAGCCCAAATCAATATCCGTAAACCCAAATGGGAGGAGGGTGTATGCGTTCAGGTTTTAAAAGAGTCCTCCCAGCGCGTTAAGCCCGAATGTGCCTATTTTGGTTTAAAGCGAACCGATTGTGGTGGTTGCAAGATGCAGCATCTGCACGGCACCGCGCAAGTAGCCATCAAGCAAAGGGTGTTGGAAGATAATCTTTGGCATATTGGCCGGGTTAAGCCGCTTGAGATCATGCGGGCTATTCACGGACCGCAGTGGGGTTACCGTTATAGAGCCCGTTTGTCAGTTCGTTATGTCAAGGCTCGTGAACACGCACTGGTTGGGTTTCATGAGCGTCAAAGTCGCTACATAGCAGATATTCATTCATGCTCCATTTTGCCCCAGCACGTAAGTGACTTACTTTTGCCGCTTCGAGCACTTATCAGCTCTTTGGCGGTGCGCGAGAGTTGTCCTCAAATAGAGGTTGCTTGTGGGGATGAGGTAACGGCTTTGGTGCTTCGTCATTTAGAGCCTATTGACGCGGCAGATAAAGAGTTGTTAAAGAACTTTGCAGTTCAGCATAACGTTCAGTGGTGGTTGCAACCTAGCAGCACAGATTCGCTGCACTTAATGGACGAGCACGAGCAATCTCGATTGGCCTATAGCATTCAGGAGTTTGGGGTGAGAATGCCGTACCGTCCCTCTGACTTCACTCAGGTCAACCCCCATATCAATGAGGTGTTGGTTTCAAAGGCAATCAATTACCTTCAAATCAAGCCCGGTGAGAGTGTTGTGGACTGGTTTTGTGGTTTGGGAAACTTTACGCTACCCTTGGCCACACTGGCATCCAAAGTGCTGGGAATTGAGGGAAGCGAAATCCTTGTATCTCGCGCGCAGGATAACTATCGGTACAACCAACAAAGACGAGCCAGTCTTGGTGTAGCAGAGTTGAGCAGTGCAGAATTCGTCATGCGCAATCTCTTTGAGATGACGCCTGAGGTGTTGTGGGCAGACGGCGCATTTGATAAATGGCTGGTCGATCCCCCGCGAGAGGGGTGCATGGCGCTCGTTAAAGCTTTGGCACAAATCAGTCAACTTCCAAGCGTAAGACAGGGCTCAAATGCAGATACCACAGGCAGTGGTTGGAAGCCTCCAAAAAGAATTGTCTATGTCAGTTGCAATCCAGCGACTTTGGCTCGTGATGCTCAAATCTTGGTGCACGAAGCGGGGTATGTTTGCACCATGGCAGGCGTTGTGAATATGTTCCCTCAAACTGCACACGTCGAGAGTATGGCTGTATTTGATTGGCCTGCACAGGTGTAAAAACTTTACAAAAACTAAAGCAGTTTGTGCTTGAGTTTTGCTCCAAAAAAAAGGGGTTCAATTTGAACCCCTTTTGTCTGCATGCATTTAGTATGGATGCTTTTAGTCGCGTTCTCCGCCTAGTATGCCAAGCAGGGCAAGCAAGCTTTGGAATACATTGATAATATCCAAGTACAGAGTTAAGGTTGCTGAGATGTAGTTGGTTTCACCACCGTCTATGATTTGTTTGAGATCATAGAGCATGAAAGCACTGAAGATACCTATAGAGAGCACAGATATCACCAGCATCCCTGCTGTGGAGGCTACAAAGAGGTTGATCAAGCTGCCGATCATGAGCATCACAACGCCTACAAATAACCACTTACCAAGCGCAGAGAGGTCACGCTTGATAACGCTTGAAACGCTGGCCATTAGGAAGAAAACGCCTGCTGTACCTCCAAAGGCCAACATGACGAGTTCAGCCCCATTTCTAAATCCAAGAACCATTGCAATCATGCGCGAGAGCATTAGGCCCATGAAGAATGTAAATCCTAAGAGTACGTAAACACCTGTTACGCTTTCTTTGGTTCTCTCGATGGCGTAAATGCCGCCGAAGGCACCTACCAAGAAAAATATCATACCCAAGCCGCCAGACAGAGCATAGGTTAGTCCAGTTGCGATACCAATCCAAGCACCTAAAACGGTTGGAATCATACTGATTGCAAGCAACCAGTAGGTGTTGCGCATGACTCTGTTGCGAGCGTCAACGCTTAGTGTTTCGTAGGGATAGTCAATGGTCTGATACTGTTCGTTCATAAATTTATCTCCAAAATGTATGCCATAAGCATATGCTTACCATTTTAGGACAATTCAAGTGCCCGGTACCATTAAAACCATAATTAAAAGGCTTAAATTGAACTCTATATTACTCATATGGTGGGATTGATGGTCTCATATTCGTATTTAAGTAATAAGGATCTGATTGGCGGGTCGCTGCATAACCCTGCTTTTCTATCCGGAATAATCTTTCTCTACCAAGGGTTCACCTGAATCTTAGGTTGGATGGTGAAGCAAATCTAGGGCAACTTAGATCTACGCAGTGTGCCGTCATCTAAAATGCAACTAAGCACTCTCAAATGTTAGTGCAGTATTAAAAATACATTCAAAAATTCTATGAAAACCAAATATTACCTAGAGAGCGCAGACGTTAAAGCAATCATGTCCGCCAGTGAAGCAGAAGCCCATAAACACAACTGGGCTGTATCCATTGCCATTGTGGATGATGGAGGGCATTTGCTTAGCTTCTCCCGCTTAGACGGGGCAGCGCCTTTTTCTGCTCACATGGCTCCTGCTAAGGCTAATACAGCTGCATTGGGTCGCAGGGAAACAAAAATTTATGAAGACATCATCAACAACGGACGTTTTGCGTTCATCACTGCCCCCGACGTTGACGGCATGTTAGAGGGGGGCGTACCCATACTGAAGGACGGGCAGGTGATTGGCGCTGTGGGGGTGAGCGGCGTTAAATCCTCCGAAGATGTGCAAATTGCCAAGGCTGGGATCGAGGCGTTTTACAGGCTTCATCCCTAGACATCATCCCTAGACTTCAGGCCCAACTCTAGCTCCATTGCTTGAATACAGATTTAAATTCTTCAAGCACCGTAGTAGTTGGGGAGAGTTTTAGTAACTGAGTCTCTCAGGTCTAATTTCTTGAAGTATGGTCGTTGCGATCTCTTCAATGCTTTTGGTGGTGGTCGACAGCCACCTGATTCCTGAGCGGCGCATCATCGCCTCAGCCTCTCTTACCTCGTATTGGCAATTCTCTAAACTTGCGTATTTGGAGTTGGGCCTTCGCTCATTTCGTATCTCACTCAAGCGGTCCGATTGGATGGTTAGGCCAAATATCTTGTCAATGTGATGCTTTAAAGCCTCTGGCAGTTGTTGTCTCTCAAAGTCCTCGGGGATGAGTGGGTAGTTGGCCGCTTTGAGGCCGTGTTGCATCGCCAGGTATAGACTGGTTGGAGTCTTACCACTTCTACTAACACCTACTAAGATAACGTCTGATAACTCTAAATCTTTATTGAGTTGTCCGTCGTCGTGCGAGAGGCTAAAGTTAATCGCCTCGATTCTGTCATGATAAGCCCTACTTTTGCTGACGTTTGAGAAGCGACCAATGCGGTGATTAGATTTAATCCCGAACTCCTCTTCCAGGGGGTGCACAAACGTTCCAAACATGTCTAGAAGCATACCTTCGCAGGTTGTTTGCAGCACCTCAAAAACCTCCGTATTGGCAAGGGTTGTAAAAACAATGGGGCGCCTACCCTCAACGAGTCCCGTTTGATTGATCTGGCGCACGGCTTGATGTGCTTTGTCAACAGTATCTACGAAGGGGAGCCGTACATGGCGCGGTGTGAGCTCAAACTGGGCGAGTATGGCGTTACCAAAGGTCTCAGCAGTAATGCCGGTGCCATCGGATACAAAAAAGACGGTGTAGTTATGCATTGTTCTTTGAATTAGTGTCTACCAGAGTCGGTTGCATCCTATTTTGCCTCAATAGCAGTCCATCCCCCCTAATGATCCGTTAAAATTGAGCCGTCGCGAATTCAATCACAAATGCCCACTTTTCTCATCCCTAACCAAATACAACTCAAACAACGGGATGAATGCGCGCGTTTGTTTACCCCAGCGGAGCTCACTAGCAAACCTATTTCAGCTAGTCAAGCTCCAGTGTTAAGGGGTCTACCGGTTTTAACTTCTGGAGCTTTCTTATGTCTAAACTATTTGAAGCGACCGCCTTGGTCGTACCTTTTGAAAACCTGAGGATGACCGACGTTGAGTCGGTCGGTGGTAAAAACGCCAGTCTAGGGGAGATGATCTCCCAATTGCCTGCAGGCGTGAAGGTGCCAACTGGGTTTGCAACGACAGCTCATGCCTTCAGAGAGTTTCTGAAGTTTGAGGGACTGAGTGAGAAAATTGAGGATAGACTGAAGACTCTTGATACCGAGGACGTAAGGTCTCTCGCCAAAGCAGGAGCCGAGATCCGAGGCTGGATTCTTACTCAGCCCTTCCCCTCGGACTTGGAGCGAGAAATTGGATTGGCATTTAAAAAGCTGAATGGGGATCAAGCAGATGCATCTTACGCGGTGCGCTCGTCTGCTACAGCAGAGGACCTACCCGACGCTTCCTTTGCCGGCCAGCAAGAAACTTTTTTAAACGTAGTTGGTTTGCCTGATATTTTGCACAAGATGAAGGAAGTGTTCGCTTCCCTCTACAACGACCGAGCTATCAGCTACAGAGTGCATAAGGGGTTTGCGCATGCAGGTGTAGCCCTGTCTGCTGGGGTTCAGCGCATGGTGCGCTCTGACAAGGGGGCGGCGGGCGTCATGTTCACCATAGATACTGAGAGTGGTTTTGAGGACGTTGTCTTCATTACATCAAGCTACGGACTGGGGGAGACGGTCGTTCAAGGCGCTGTGAATCCAGATGAGTTTTATGTGCACAAGCCGATGATCCGCGCTGATAAACGTGCCATTATTCGCCGAAATTTGGGTTCCAAACTCATTCAGATGACCTTCTCCAGCGCGGAGGAAAAACAAAAGACGGGAGAGTTGGTTAAAACGGTAGATGTACCGGTTGAGATGCGCAACCGCTTTTCTTTAACAGACGCCGATGTGGAGCAACTTGCAAAGTACGCGCTCATCATTGAACAACACTACGCCCGGCCCATGGATATTGAGTGGGGCAAGGACGGCGTGGACGGACAGATCTATATTTTGCAAGCAAGGCCTGAGACAGTGAAGAGCCAACAAAAGGGCAAAGCAGAGCTGAGGTACAAGCTAAAAGCAACTGGTACTGTGCTTGCCGAGGGGCGCGCTATTGGTCAAAAAATTGGTACCGGACATATCCGTTTGGTTCACTCAATTGCTGATATGGACCAAGTTCAAGCCGGAGATATTTTAGTGACGGATATGACAGATCCCAATTGGGAACCCGTCATGAAACGCGCCGCGGCGATTGTTACGAACCGAGGAGGCCGCACCTGTCACGCAGCTATTATTGCCCGTGAGCTCGGCATTCCAGCAGTGGTTGGGTGTGGTGATGCGACTGAGACGCTCATTGATAAAACACTCGTTACAGTAAGTTGCGCAGAGGGCGATACAGGGTTTATTTATGACGGCCTCTTAGAGACCGAAATCAGTGAGGTGGAGCGCGGCACGATGCCAAAGATACCCACCAAAATTATGATGAACGTAGGCAATCCTCAATTGGCGTTTGACTTTGCACAGCTCCCCAATGACGGCGTAGGGCTTGCTCGTTTAGAGTTCATCATTAACAACAATATCGGCATCCATCCAAAAGCAATTTTGGACTATCCAAATGTGGATATGGATTTGAAAAAAGCTGTGGAGTCGGTTGCTCGAGGCCACGCCTCACCCAAAGCTTTTTATGTTGATAAGGTCGCAGAAGGGGTTGCCACGATTGCGGCTGCCTTTTGGCCGAAAACGGTCATTGTTCGACTCTCTGACTTTAAGTCTAATGAGTACAGGAAATTAATTGGCGGCAGTCGTTACGAGCCAGAGGAAGAAAACCCGATGCTCGGATTTAGAGGGGCAGCACGCTACCTAGCTGAAGACTTTAGACCTGCGTTTGAGATGGAGTGCGAGGCTTTAAAGCGTGTTCGAAATGAGATGGGTTTGACCAATGTTCAAGTGATGGTGCCCTTTGTAAGGACGCTTGGGCAAGCTAAGGCAGTGACCGATTTATTGGCCCGTTTCGGTCTCAAACGCGGTCAAGATGATTTGAAAATTATCATGATGTGTGAAATACCCAGTAACGCAGTGCTTGCTGACCAGTTTTTGGAGTACTTTGATGGATTCTCAATTGGATCGAATGATTTGACCCAGCTAACCCTGGGCTTAGACCGCGACTCGGGTATGCCTCTATTAGCGGCTGACTTTGATGAGCGCGATCCCGCTGTAAAAGTGCTTTTGAAAAATGCAATCGATGCTTGTTTGAAAAATAATAAGTATGTGGGAATATGCGGCCAAGGCCCAAGCGATCATCCTGATTTTGCGCACTGGTTGGTAGACCAAGGAATCTCCTCCATATCGCTTAATCCAGATAGTGTTATCGAGACTTGGAAGTCCCTAGGTCAAAAATAGTTCATTAACGAATTGTCCATACTGATGCAACTGCTTTTGCTCAAAGGCAGTTGCACTTTTTTAAACGAGTGAGCCTTGCCATGGGCGGTCAAGGAGGTTGGTAATTCACATTAAATTATGAATACTTAAGATTTAAAATATTAACCCATCCTTGTCAAGTGTGGGGTTTGCTGGTGAAGCCAGTTCTGTCAGGTTATAATAGCAGTCTTTGCCTTGCTCTACCACGTCTAGACGCCGTTGGAGAGCTCAACCCACAAGGAGTGTTTATGCGTCATTACGAAATCATACTTTTGATCCATCCTGATCAAAGTGAACAAGTACCTGCGATGCTCGATCGTTATAAGAGCATGATCACAGCAGGTGGCGGTGCAATTCACCGCATCGAAGATTGGGGCCGTCGCCAACTCGCGTACATGATTAACAAATTGGCTAAAGCTCACTACATCTGTGTGAACATTGAAGCTAATCAAGAAATCATGGCTGAACTTGAGCACGCCTTCAAATTCAACGATGCTGTACTTCGTCATTTGACCGTTTTAAAGAAGAAGGCCGAAACGGGTCCTTCAGTCATGATGAAGTCTGTAGAGCGTGAAGAAGCCCGTAAAGCTCAGCAATCTGAGTTTCAGGCTTAAATTCTCAAGAGCAACAGTTCAATCTTACGAAAGGCGTGAACAGAGTAGAACTTAGCGCAAAGGTTGTTGAAATATCGGCGCAACGTTTTACTCCTGCTGGCCTACCCGCCCTAGATCTGCTCTTAGAGCATGAGATGGAGTTAGAGGAGTTGGGTCGTAAAAGGCAGGTCCGATTGTCCATACGGGCGTTAGTGATGGGGGATTTGGTTAAGACCATATCCGATACCCCGCTAGGTACCCCTCTTGGATTGATTGGTTTCTTGGTTTCACCTAAGTCGTATAAAACTGTTATTTTTCATATACAAGAAATTTCAAAGTTATAAGGGAGGCTCATATCATGGCCACATTTAAAAAATTCAACAAAGACAAGCGTCCAAAGCGCAATACACAATCGCTTTTATTTAAGCGCAAGCGTTTTTGCCGCTTCACGGTAACTGGCGTAGAAGAGATTGATTACAAAGATATCGACACATTGCGTGACTTTATTGCCGAGAACGGCAAAATCATTCCTGCTCGTTTAACAGGAACACGCGCCATATTCCAACGCCAACTCAACACTGCAATCAAGCGTTCACGCTTTCTCGCGATGTTGCCTTACACCGATCAACACAAGATCTAAGGAAAGCTCAATCATGCAAATTATTCTTCTAGACAAAGTAGTCAACCTCGGTGACTTGGGTGATGTTGTAAAAGTTAAGGACGGATTCGCTCGTAACTTTTTGATCCCATCAGGTCGTGCAAAGCGTGCAACAGAGGCTGCAATTAAAGATTTTGAAGCTCGTCGCGCAGAACTTGAAAAGATCGCAGCTGAGAAACTCGCTGCTGCAACTAAGTTGGGCGAGAAGTTGGCTGGAACGACTGTTAAGGTCACTCAAAAATCCGGTGTTGATGGCCGTTTGTTTGGCTCCGTCACCAACCATGACATTGCTGATGAACTCAACAAGTCCGGTTACTCCGTTCTCAAGGCTCAGATTCGTATGCCCAATGGTCCTATTAAGGTCGTTGGTGACAGCAGCGTGAGTGTCTCTTTGCACACAGACGTAGTTGTTGAAATCAACGTTAGCGTTTACGGCGAATCAGCTTAATTCGAACACTTGATTAAGCCCTATCCTAGGGCTCATGAATAAGCCATTAAATCTACAGATTTAATGGCCCCAAAGGGAGAAAGCCATCAACAATGGTTTTGTCCCTTTTTCTATTGCGATTCAGAAAATGCTTTGTGAGGGTAGAGTTATTATCGCGTTCTGCACTGGTTTTTCCTGTCTTATCCATAGCCTTATCCACAGCTTTGTGCACAATCGTCCCTCGGCCTATTCCTTCAACGGATGTATAGTGTGCACTGTTACCGAATCGTTCGGAAAAAATGTAATCTCCTTTGAAAGCTCTAATGTCAACGGCTTCCCTTTCTAGAAAGAGGTATACCTCCAACATGACTGATCCTCAGTTGGCTCAGTTACGGGTTCCTCCGCACTCACTTGAGGCAGAGTCCTGTGTGTTGGGTGGCTTGCTTTTAGACAATTCAGCTTGGGATAGGGTCTCTGATGTGCTCTCAGAGAGCGATTTTTACAAGTTCGAGCATAGACTTATTTATGCATCCATACAGACTTTGATAGGGGGGTTGCGCCCGGCTGACGTGATCACCGTTTATGAGGCCTTGCTTGCTCAGGGCAAGGCCGATGCGGTGGGAGGGCTTGGCGAATTAAACGCCCTTGCACAGTACGTACCGAGTGCGGGCAATATTAGACGCTACGCAGAGATTGTTCGTGAGCGCGCGATTCTTCGCAAATTAGTGGTTGCCAGTGATGAAATCGCAGCCGAAGCTTTCAACACCAAGGGTCGCCCCGTCGCACAGATACTAGATGAGGCTGAGCAAAAGATTTTTAAGATCGGCGAAGAAGGCTCCCGTCTGAGGCAAGGCTTTCAAAGTATGGACCAACTCATCTCCGATCTCCTTGGACGCGTTGATGAGATGTCTAAAAATCCCAATGACATCACGGGTGTTCCAAGTGGATTCTCTGACTTTGATGAGATGACCTCTGGGCTTCAGTCGGGGGACTTAATCGTCTTAGCAGCTCGACCTTCTATGGGTAAAACGGCCCTGGCCATCAACATTGCAGAACACGTTGCATTGGGGGAGGGCTTACCCGTTGCGGTGTTCTCAATGGAGATGGGGGCCTCGCAACTCGCTATCCGTATGGTTGGCTCTATTGGTCGAATCGATCAAGGCCACCTCAGGACTGGGAAACTATCCGATGAAGAGTGGCCGCGTTTGAATGAGGCAGTAGAGCGGCTACAAACAGTATCCTTATTTATTGACGAAACGCCTGGACTCAACCCGAGTGAGTTACGTGCAAACGCCAAAAAACTCTCGCGCCAATGTGGCAAGCTAGGTTTAATTGTGGTTGATTATTTGCAACTCATGTCCACAGGCTCAAGCGACGGGGATAACCGTGCCACCGAGCTGGGTGAAATCTCTAGGGGCCTGAAGATGCTGGCCAAGGAGCTTCAGTGCCCAATCATTGCACTGTCCCAGCTCAACCGCGGTGTGGAGACGAGGACGGATAAGCGGCCGATGATGAGCGATTTGAGAGAGTCTGGAGCCATCGAGCAAGATGCGGATGTGATTATGTTTATTTACCGCGATGATTACTACAACAAGGACTCTAAGGAGCCCGGAATAGCTGAGATCATCATTGGTAAACAAAGAAACGGTCCCACAGGGACCGTTAAATTGGCATTCTTAAAGCCTTTAACCAAGTTTGAAACACTCAGTCGAGGCAACGAGCGCGATTAAGGATTTTGCCACTAGCAAAAATTAAAAAGCTAGTGGCTAATGCTTACTAATGATTTATAGGACATCGCTTGCAAAGTCTGCAAGTCTAGATCTCTCCCCGCGTGCGAGGGTGATGTGCCCGCCGTGAGGCCAGCCCTTAAAGCGGTCCACAGCGAAGGTAAGCCCTGATGAGCCCTCTGTCAGGTAGGGGGTGTCGATTTGTGCCAAGTTGCCCATACAAACTATCTTAGTTCCCGGTCCAGCCCTAGTGATGAGTGTTTTCATTTGTTTGGGCGTTAAGTTTTGTGCCTCATCAATGATCACGTACTTACTCATAAAGGTACGACCTCTCATGAAGTTCATACTCTTGATTTTGATACGACTGCGGATCAACTCATTGGTTGCTGCACGGCCCCACTCGCCTGATCCGGTATCGGTTTTAGCAAGAACTTCTAAGTTGTCATCTAAAGCACCCATCCAAGGCCCCATCTTCTCCTCTTCGGTGCCTGGAAGAAAGCCGATATCTTCGCCGACACTGACCGTTGCACGGGTCATGATGATCTCTGTGTAGCGTCGGTCATCCAGTACCTGCGTCAAGCCTGCGGCCAAGGCCATAAGTGTCTTGCCCGTACCCGCGGTACCGCTGAGTGTCACAAAATCAATATCGGGATCGGTAAGCAAATTCATCGCAAAGTTTTGTTCGCGGTTACGTGCTGTCACGCCCCATACTGAATTTTTGATGTGATGGAAATCTTTGAGTGTTTTAAACACAGCAGTCTTACCTCGAATCTCCGTCACACGAGCGTAAAAGTTAGGCTCACCAGGCACCTCAAGGTAGACGAACTGATTGATATGCAGATCGACTACGATAGGTCCAGAGATTCGGTAAAAGGTGTGACTACCACTTTGCCAACTCTCAATGGTTTTGGCCTGTTTAAGCCAAAAATCATGGGGAAGGGCAAGTGAACCCGAGTAAAGAAGATCCCCGTCATCTAGTGTCTTGTCGTTCTCGTAATCCTCTGCGGCAAGACCAAGGGCGCGTGCTTTGACGCGCATATTGATGTCCTTAGAGACAAGGACCACTTCTCTGGGGGCTAACTTTTCTACAAGCGCGCCAACGACGGCCAAGATCTGGTTGTCTGCTTTCCCTTGAGGCAGGCTGTCGGGGAGTTTGTAGGTGAGGGGTTGCGTTTGAAACATCAACTTGCCCGACACTTCTACATGCCCGGTACTGTCGAGCTTCAGGCCTGCCGTAATGTCCGCATTTTGAGTGCCCGCGAGAGCGTCGAGGGTGCGCGAGGTCTGGCGAGCGTTTCGGGCAACTTCGGTCATCCCTTTTTTGTGACCGTCAAGCTCCTCTAAAACGATCATCGGCAAAAAGATATCGTTCTCTTCGAATCTAAACAGACACATGGGGTCGTGCAGCAATACGTTTGTATCGAGCACAAAAAGTTTGCCAGGTCCGGTATTTTTTTTCTTAAGTTTCTTCTTCTCAACCGCGTTGGGTGATTTAGCTGTTGCGCTCTTATGATTGATTTGTAAAACTTGCACGTCCTGCGCGTGCTCAGGATCCTCTAAAAGCTTGGGCGAATAATTCGTCTCTAAGCTACCCCCACCACTATTTGAGAAATCGTCCTCCAGTTGGGTGGCTGGGTGAGCGAGAGGATCTTTTTCCTCCAAATCCTTGCGTGAATTGCTGCGGATTACGGTTGAGTCATAGCTTTGTGTTGAAAGAGTAGATGCGCGCTTAGTCGGGGCGGGAGGTAGGGGCATAGTTGAGGTGGGGTATGATTTTGAATGAAAAAGAATACTACTCAGAAGTGAAAAAGCCGCACAAGGAATGAACCTTTGCGGCTTGATTTGAAGAGCTTCGGATTGCTTTTATAAACATATCGTTGGTTATGATAACCGAACTAAATGAGCAAAAAGTTAGCCAAAAATAAAAAAGTAAAAAATAGTGACAGGGATTTCATAATCCCGTCATAAACCCAGCTCAGCGAAGCGATTGGAGTGGAAAAATAAGCAACAGGCTGAGTTTAAGCAGCAGCAGTGCTTTTCTTTAAAGATTTGACAGCTTTCAGGACCTCATCTACGTGTCCGAGGACCTTGAGTCCGCGCCACTCCTCTTTGAGCAATCCGTCAGCGCCGATTAAGAATGTACTGCGCTCAATACCTTTGACCTTTTTGCCGTACATGATTTTGTTTTTTACAACACCAAACATGTGACACATTTTTTCTTCTGTGTCAGCAATGAGTTCAAAAGGTAACTCTAACTTTTCTTTAAAAAGGTCATGAGACTTCATGTTGTCCCTGGACACACCAAATACGACTGCCCCCGCCTTTGTGAAGTCTTTGTATTTATCTCTAAATTGCATCGCCTCTGTGGTGCAACCTGGTGTGTTGTCCTTAGGGTAAAAATAAAGTACCAAAGTCTTACCCGTATGGGAATGGTTGGTAACTTTCACTCCCCCTGTAGCCATCGCTTCAAATTCAGGTATGGGTTTGTTGAGAACGATCGCCATAAATCTTCAATCCGGTCAACTAGCAACAAATTAACAAGCAGCATTTGTCAAAAACTGCAACAACCTGGTATTTTAACTCTAAATTGGGCATTGTGGGCCTAACCCTTTTGCACAGACTGGACCAGCAGTGCCGCGGCTACTTTGCGCCCCTCCGCCGCCAAAATATTGTAAGTTCTGCAGGCTGCTCGGGTGTCCATGGATTCGACCCCAATTCCCTTTTCGTACAGGCTCCGAAGCCATTCAGCACGGGGAAAGCTGAGTTTGTCGCCACTCCCGTAAATTAGCATCTCAATGCCCATTTCGCTCAACTCAGCAAAGTCAGACTCACTGAGTGCTTGTGGATCAGAGCACGACCACTCTCGTTTATCTCCCAGAGACGACAAGACGATGCTGTGGGTGAATTTCTCGCCGTTCACCGCAATCCACCCCTCCCCGTAGCCGGTGATGGCCAGTGTTTGAATGTGGTCGGGTTGAAGTTTCATGAAATTTCACACAAAAAAGGGTGTTTTTTTCTCTAAATATGTTCCAATTATAGGTTCGCTCTTTTTGGGTTGTTAGAAAGTGCGGGCATTGAGCGTATACAACCCACAAATCCCAAGCGCCGGAGGGGCCATTGAATCCCATTTTCAAATCCACCAAGTTAGCCAATGTTTGTTATGACATCAGAGGCCCGGTCATGGACCGAGCGCGCTTGATGGAGGAGGAAGGGCACAAAATCATCAAACTCAACATCGGCAATTTAGCGGTGTTTGGTTTCGATGCGCCCGAAGAAATTCAGCAAGACATGATCCGTAATTTGCCTAACGCAGCTGCCTACTCGGACAGCAAAGGCATATTTGCAGCGCGTAAGGCGGTCATGCACTACACGCAGCAACAAGGTGTCTCAGGCGTAGCACTAGACGATATCTACCTGGGTAATGGTGCGAGTGAATTGATTGTCATGGCCACCAATGGACTGCTCAATGACGGGGACGAATTACTGATTCCTGCGCCCGATTACCCACTATGGACCGCTGCCGTGTCACTCTCTGGGGGCACACCGGTGCATTACAACTGTGTAGAGGAAAACGGTTGGATGCCTGATCTGGCCGATATACGCTCCAAAATTAATAAAAATACCAAGGGTATTGTCGTCATCAACCCCAATAACCCAACCGGCGCTCTTTACTCAGATGAGTTGTTGAAGGGAATAATTCAAATAGCGCGTGAGAACGAGTTGATCATCTTTGCAGATGAGGTTTACGATAAAGTTTTATACGACGGAGTTGAGCATACCGCCATCGCTAGTTTGTCAACAGACGTACTTACTTTGACCTTTAACTCACTATCTAAGAGCTACCGCTCCTGCGGATACAGGGCTGGTTGGATGGTTGTCTCAGGCGATAAGAACGCAGCCAAGGATTACATTGAGGGACTCAACATGCTCTCGTCCATGCGTTTGTGTGCAAACGTACCAGGACAGTGGGCTATTCAAACTGCACTAGGTGGTTATCAAACCATCAACGATTTGATTAAAGAGGGTGGACGACTGCGTCGCCAACGCGACATAGCTTACGAGCTCATTACCGCTATCCCAGGCGTGAGTTGTGTGAAGCCTAAAGCTGCGCTGTACATGTTTCCCAAGCTCGACCCTGCAGTCTATCCAATAGAAGATGATCAAAAATTTATCTTTGAACTCTTGAATGAAACCAAGGTGTTGTTGGTACAAGGTTCAGGCTTTAACTGGAAACACCCAGACCACTTTAGGATTGTTTTCCTGCCCCACGAGGATGACCTGCGTGAGGCGATCGGCAGAATTGCAAAATTTTTACAAAACTACAGAAATAAGCACGCAATATGAAACCTATTCAAGTTGGATTACTCGGTGTTGGTACCGTTGGACGTGGCACTTTTGAAGTGTTGTTGCGCAATCAAGAAGAGATTAAAAGAAGGGCAGGGCGTGGTATTGAGATAGCTATGGTCGCAGACCTAGACACAGCCCGCGCCCAAGAAGTTGTTGGTAATCACGCTAAGGTTGTGAGCAACGCTCAAGAAGTCATTGACAATCCAGATATTGACATTGTGATCGAGTTGATTGGTGGATACGGCATAGCCAAACAATTGGTGATGGCAGCGATTGAAGCGGGTAAGCACGTTGTGACCGCCAACAAAGCACTCCTGGCGGTTCACGGGACTGAGATCTTCGCGGCAGCCCACAGGCGCGGCGTGATGATCTGTTTTGAAGCTGCTGTTGCAGGTGGTATCCCGATCATCAAAGCCCTTAGAGAGGGTTTGACGGCTAACAGGATTGAGTGGATTGCGGGGATCATCAACGGAACCACCAATTTCATTTTGTCAGAGATGAGAGACAAAGGGTTGGCTTTTGATGAGGTTCTCAAACAAGCGCAGGCTCTTGGTTATGCTGAGGCAGATCCTACTTTTGATATTGAAGGCGTGGATGCGGCTCACAAAGCAACCATCATGTCAGCAATTGCTTATGGGATACCGGTTCAGTTTGAAAAAGCTTACGTTGAAGGAATCTCCAAACTTCATGCTCAAGATATTCGTTACGCTGAACAACTGGGGTACCGCATCAAGTTGCTTGGAATTGCAAAGCGCGTAAATGCTGTTGGAACTCGCGAGGGCGTAGAACTTCGTGTGCATCCTTGTCTTGTGCCGACGAAGCGTTTGATTGCTAACGTAGAGGGAGCGATGAACGCAGTCATGATCCAAGCTGATGCGGTTGGGACAACGCTTTATTACGGCAAGGGCGCGGGTAGTGAGCCTACCGCAAGTGCAGTGATCGCTGACCTGGTGGATGTAACGCGTCTGATGACGGCGGATCCTTTGAACCGTGTTCCACATTTGGCGTTCCAACCCGACTCAATGAGCGATTTGCCCATTCTCTCGATGGATGAGGTCCGCACGAGTTATTACCTAAGACTGGTTGTTGCAGATGAGGCGGGGGTTCTCGCCAAAATCACCGGCATTTTGGCGCAAGCTGAGATTAGCATAGACGCTGTATTGCAGCGTCCTGGCTCCGAGTCTAAACAAGAAACAGATCTCATCATTTTGACGCACACTTGTCTAGAGGCCCATATGAACGCGGCAATGGCTAGCATTCAGGCTCTAAAGTCTGTGCTAGCTCCGATTGTCCGTATTCGCAAGGAAGAGCTCTCTTGATGCGTTACATCTCCACACGCTCTGCACCCGGCGGTGCTGCCACTTCCATCAGTAACACCGCAGATCAAGCTTTTCAGTCGGTTGAATCTCGCAGGTTTTGTGAGATTTTGTTGGAAGGTCTTGCCCCCGACGGAGGCCTTTATCTACCCGAGAAATATCCTACTTTAAATCTAACAGAACTCGCTCGTTTGCAAGCCGTGTACGAGAAAGAAGGCTATGCTCACTTAGCGTTTGAGATTTTGAGCCTATTCATAGACGATATTCCTGCAGATGATTTAAAGGCTTTGTGTCTCAAAACCTATACGGCTGAGGTTTTTGGGGATCCTTTGATTACACCCATTCGCTTGCTGGAGCCGGGTCTGTACATTCAGGCACTATCCAACGGTCCTACACTGGCATTTAAAGATATGGCTATGCAGTTGTTGGGTAATTTATTTGAGTACCAACTCGCACGCTCGGGGCAGCGCTTAAATATTTTGGGGGCCACTTCTGGGGACACAGGCAGCGCTGCCGAGTACGCCATGCGTGGCAAGCGCGGTGTAAGAGTCTTTATGACCAGTCCTCGGGACCGCATGAGTGCATTTCAACAAGCGCAGATGTTCAGCCTACAAGATGAGAATATTTTTAACATCGCTGTAGAGGGTGTTTTTGATGATTGCCAAGATATTGTCAAATCAGTATCAGCGGATTTGTCTTTTAAATCGAAGTACTCTATTGGTACAGTCAACTCTATCAACTGGGCCAGACTACTCGCTCAGGTTGTGTACTATTTTGCTGGTTATTTCCAGGTCATCTCTGGTGCTCACAGTAATTTAAAGGTTGGCTCGCGAGTTAGTTTTACAGTCCCAAGCGGTAATTTTGGAAATGTCTGCGCAGGGCATGTCGCAAGAATGATGGGCTTGCCTATTGATCGATTGGTTGTTGCAACCAACGAGAACGATGTGCTGGACGAATTCTTTAAAACCGGTGTCTACCAAGTACGCAGCGCACAAAACACGCACGAGACATCCAGTCCGTCAATGGATATCTCAAAAGCCAGTAACTTTGAGCGATTCGTGTTTGATCTGCTGGGGCGGGATAGTGCGTTGACGAACCGACTCTTTGCAGTTGATGTCGCCCTTAAGGGTAAATTTGATTTGAGTGAGAACAAGTATTTCAAAGATGTGCTCCCTAAATTTGGATTTTTAAGTGGTCGCAGTTCACACGCAGACCGCATTAAAACAATCCAATCTGTTTACAAACAGCACTCTCAAATGATTGATCCGCACACTGCGGACGGCGTCAAAGTAGCCCGTGACGTGTGTGCTAAGAATCTAGAGATTGACAAAAATCAGTCCCCAATGGTTGTACTTGAAACAGCTTTACCTATTAAATTTGCCTCAACTATTATTGAGGCTTTAGGGGTGGAGCCTACCCGGCCCAGTCAATTCAACGGTATCGAGTCGTTGCCACGACGCGTCCACAACATGAAGGCAGATACGGATAAGATTAAGGCGTATATTCAACAAAACTGTCCTGTTTAATAAGGCGTAGCGCTTATGAATACGCCCAAAGCTTTATTACCGCTTGAAGATGCATTAGAGGAGCTAAAGCGTTTTGCACAGCCCCAATTAGACGCCGAGCGCGTGGACACCTTTGATGTAGATGACCGGGTGCTGCGTGAGGATGTGATCTCTGAACTGAATGTTCCTCCCTTTGATAATAGTGCGATGGACGGTTATGCTGTGAGGGCTGAGGATGTGCAAGAGCTCGGAGCTACCCTTAAAGTGACTCAGCGCATTGCTGCTGGCACGAGTGGACACGCTGTTGTTAAAGGGGAGGCCGCTCGCATCTTCACCGGAGCTCCTGTTCCCCCCGGCGCAACGGCCGTTGTAGCCCAAGAGGACTGTGAGATCGAGGGCGAGAACGGCGTACGCGTACTTATGAAAGCAAAGGTTGGTCACTCGATTCGTGTTGCGGGTGAGGATATTGCAGTAGGCGATGCAGTGCTTACAAGCGGCACGCTGATGTCGCCCTCAAGGCTGGGTATGGCTGCGTCCCTGGGTCGTAAAGATTTGCTTGTTTCACGCAGGCCAAGAGTGGCGCTTTTCTCAACCGGAGACGAGTTGGTCATGCCAGGGGAGATAGCCCCCCAAGATATGGGTGTTGGCAAAATCTTTAACTCAAACCGTTACTTTCTAAAGGCCTTGCTTATCAGGGCAGGTTGTTTGGTCACAGATATGGGAAATATTCCTGATGACCGGGCTGCGACCATTGAATGCCTCTCTCAAGCAACAGCGGAGCACGATTTAATTTTGACCAGTGGGGGTGTCTCCGTGGGTGAGGAGGATCACATCAAACCCAGTGTTCAAGCACTGGGAGAGTTGCACCAATGGGCCCTCGCAATTAAGCCGGGTAAGCCTTTCGCATACGGGCGTCTTCATACCCCTAAACCAGACGGCGCGCCCTATACCCACTTCATCGGATTACCAGGCAACCCGGTATCTAGTTACATCACATTCCTACTGTTGGTAAAACCCTTTTTGTCTTATCTCCAAGGCGCTACGGATGCGCATTACAGGCACGTGCCGATGAAAGCCAATTTTGACTGGTTAAAGGCGGATAAGCGAAGGGAGTTTTTGCGAGTTCGTCAAAACGCGGACGGATCGCTTGATTTATTTCCAAATCAAAGTTCGGGTGTTTTGACCTCCGTGGTCTGGGGTGATGGTGTAGTGGACAATCCGCCGGGGCAAATCATTAAGGTTGGCGATACTGTTAATTACATAACATTTGAGAGTTGGATACGGTGAGAGTTACTATTCTTTATTTTGCATCCATCCGAGAGGGCCTGGGTATAGGCTCTGAAGTGCTTGAAACTCAGGCGCAAACGGTGGCTGAGGTGCGTTTGGAATTACTAGCAAGGGGCGGGTCCTATCATGAGTGCCTATCCCTTGACCGTGTGCTTAAGACTGCGCTCAACCAGGAAATGTGCGAGCCAACCGCTTTGTTGACTTCCGGGTGTGAGTTGGCTTTTTTCCCGCCTGTTACAGGTGGCTAATCACCGAGTCTTGCTGGCAAACAACCCTAACAGCTCGACCCTTAGGGATTTCATGAGGAGTTATTACAGTTGAGTTTTACGGTAAGTATCCAAGTGGAAGATTTTGATCTCACCAATGAGGTAGCGCGTCTGCGCGCTAACGACTCTGGTGTTGGGGCGGTTTGTTCATTTGTTGGGACGGTTCGCGAGCGTGAGGCTGGTGAGAAGGGAGAGGGTGCTGGTATTTCCAGTCTCGAGTTAGAGCATTACCCGGGGATGACTGAGCGTTCAATTGAGAAAATTATTCACGGAGCACGCGAGCGATTTCAGATTAATGCAGCACGTATCGTGCACCGGGTAGGCGTACTCCAGCCTATGGATCAAATTGTTTTGGTCGCAGTCAGCTCACCCCACAGGGGAGAGAGTTTTAAGGCCTGTGAATACCTGATGGATTATTTAAAAACCCAAGCCCCTTTTTGGAAAAAGGAGCAGACCACTGAGGGTGCACGCTGGGTAGACGCTCGCGTCAGTGACGATCTAGCCCTGTCCAAGTGGCTTTAATTTAATCTGAGTGCAGTCTCTGGTGAGGATCTACTCGATTACACAGTCAAACGTTTAGGGGTTTGCGTTTTCTACTTCATTCAAGAAAGATGAGACCAATTTCTGAAGTACCGATTCAATTAATTTCTCATTACTTATCTTTCGCTCTCTCGTTTCCTTTTTTCCGCTAGCGGGGCCGTCCCCCTCGCTCTCGCCTCCTGTTGCGTAGTTCAGTAAAGAACTCTCCCAAAGCGAGGCGTATATTTTTTTGTCCTTAAAGCTGATCAAACGGTTCAGCTCGATTTGTGTAACAAATAAACAAGAAGGCGTTTTGCCTTCATCATAAGTAGTGGGAAGTGTCGTGATGTTGAACGCGATGTAATCCTCAGCGCTAGCGTCAATTTTGAGCACTCTGGATTGATTCATGATGAAGTTGACTGAGCGCAGTAAATCCGCCTTATTTAAACCGCAAGCCTTGGCATCATCATCGACCTCCAAAATAACATCTACGGAGTTGATACCCTTAAAGCGAATGGTTTGAAAAATATTGGACTTATTTTCAGCCATCGAAGATTGGCAAACAAGTATCAATAATAGTAAGAGTAATTTTTTCATGGAAATAATCGGTTTATGCCCCAATGGGATTAAGTGAGTTGCAACCTAACCTAAATAGTATCGGCTTGAAGGCCCTGGATCTTGAGTCTCAAAACTCAGATTTTGGGGCTAAATCGCCAAAAGTTGGGATAAAAATATACTTTTTCCTTGTTCCAGATTCATTTTAGGCCTGAATCCAGCGGGGGTTAACACATTACTAAGGGATTAAAGGGGGGAGGGTTGAGTTGGGATAAGTGCAAAATCAATGAGCGGTGAGCGCCAGATGCGTTATTTGGCTATCAAATTTGCCATTCTGGGGATCACGCGTACACCGGCTTCTTTGAATTCCACAAAAATAGAAATGGAGACTTCCAATGAAATCAACTTTAACAAGAATCGTTCTCGCAGCAGTTACAGCATTACTGGCGGGAACGTCCAATGCGCAAACAACTACAAATCCAATGGACATCATTCCTGATGTGATGCCCTTTGACGTCCCCTACGGTTCCCCCATTGGGCTTGATAAAGCCGAGGCACTCATTAACGCTGTGATTAGTGAGTCTAAGAGACGTAATTGGAAAATGAATATCGCAGTGGTCGATTCTGGCGGTAATTTGGTAGCTTTTCAGCGAATGGACGGGGCGCAGTACGCCTCAATACAAATCGCAGAACACAAAGCGCGCACTGCTGTGCGCTTTCGCAGGGAAACCAAATTACTTGAAGACGCTATTCAAAAATTCGCTTACGTAGGAACCTTAGATGATGTTATTGCGTCTAGGGGGGGAATACCGCTCGTGGTTGACGGTAAGATTGTGGGCGCCCTAGGATGCTCAGGGGGTACGGGGTCCCAGGATGAGGCAGTTTGTAAATTTGGAGCAGCGCAGTTAAACAAATAAAATGTTTTCTTAAAAACACAATGAGGGGCCTTTTAGAGGCCCCTTTTACATTTCATTTCTGTGACTTGATGGACCCAGACTGTCTTTTAATAGACAAACTAAATCTTAGTGTGAGTTTAGGTACGGGGCTTGAATCTAATCTTAAAGAGTGGTTTATGATAGCCGTCTGTAAATCTGCAACTCAACTTTTGACTCCGGAGAAAAAATGTCTGTTGAATTAAATTCCGCTAGCGATCACCCTAAAGGACTTATCGAGTCCGTATTCACAGATCCGATCAGCCATGCGTTTAAGCGTTGGGCTGCGGTGATTAATTTTTGGATATACGTGTCCTGTATTTCTATGGCTTTGGAGACTGTTGAGCCCTATGGAACTGAATATCTGGATATGTTTCATTTTGTTGAGTATTCGGCTGTCATTTTCTTTATTTTGGATTACGCTGGAAATGTTTATTTTGCCGCTAATAGGCTTAAGTACATTGTTAGTTTTTGGGGCTTGGTTGATTTAGTTTCCATCCTACCTACCATTTTGCAGATCTTGAATTTGGGTGTGTTACAAGGTGCAAAAGTATTTCGTTTACTCAGAGTAGTTCGTGTGCTGCGAGTTTTGAAGATGGCTAAGGCAGCTTTGAAAGAGTTGACCAATAAAGTCAAATCTGCAAACCCAATTGTTACGAATCTAAGAATTTACTTTATTGCATTATTTTCTGTTTTAATGATTTCGAGTAGTTTGATGTTCTTTGTCGAAGGAGGGCTTTACTCTCAAGAAGCATTGGAGGCCGGGCAGGCCGCATTAGACGCGGAACTCAAAATAAATCCACTCCCAGCAGACGCGCCCCCCGAGGCAGCTAAATTTGTACCTCAAGACCCCGTTAGTCACAACCCGATTCCTGAGGATAAACGTTTTTACACTTCAATACCGGCCTCAATGTGGTGGTGTATCGTTACTTTAACGACAACCGGTTATGGTGATATGTTCCCCATTACCTTTTGGGGCAGAATCATCGCAGCGGTCACCATGTTGCTAGGGTTGGTGCTGTTTGGTGTTTTGATGAACATTGTTGGCAAAACTTTGATGGTACTTTTGTTTGGTGAGTCGGCGGATGAAAAGCACGTCGCTGACAAAAATACACTCATCACGAGCATGCTTCACCTTGACCTCATCACCCCAGAGCAAACAGTAGTTTTGTTAAAGTTGAGCGAAGATGAACTAAGAGATCACTTCAAGAAAATCTAAATTGACTATGGTTGGGTCAATCAATCGCTCATAAAAGTTACTCAAATCTGTTTTAATTTAATCTATGCAATCACCCTCTATCTCGCAGGTTCAAACTGTGCCTGAGTTCGGCCTGATTATTGTTGGCGATGAAATCTTGTCCGGCAAGCGCGCTGATAAACACATGGGCAAAGTAATTGAACTCCTTCACGCTAGGGGGCTGACTTTGTCACAGGTTGAGATCGTTGGGGACTCGCGCTCTCGCATCACTAAACTGCTTGAGATGGCTTTTGATACACCCGGTGTCTATTTCTCATGCGGCGGGATTGGCGCGACCCCAGATGACCACACACGCCAATGCGCTGCTCAGGCGCTTGGTCGAGATTTAGCATTGCACCCCGGCGCTGAGCAGCTCATTCGCCAGCGCATGAAAGATCTGGCCAAGGAATCAGGCACCGAGTACCAAGCGGATCATCCCGACAATATTCACCGTCTCAACATGGGAGTTTTCCCAGTAGGCGCGGAGTTGATCCCAAACCCATACAACAAAATTCCGGGCTTCACTTGTGAGGGGAGCCAGGGTACCGTTCATTTTGTGCCAGGCTTTCCTGTCATGGCTTGGCCAATGATTGAATGGGTTCTAGACAGTAAGTACAAACACTTTCATCAACTCTCCCATACACAGGAGTTGTCGGTCATTGTTTACGGGGCAATGGAGGCTGCATTAACCCCCCACATGATTGCGATCGAGGAAGCCTTCCCCGGGATCAAGGTGTTTAGTTTGCCAAGTGTTGATCACCCCGTTCACGGTAAACACATTGAGCTCGGAGTTAAGGGAGCAAAACCATTGGTCAATCAAGCCTATCTAGCGTTAAAGCAAAGAATGGTCGATTTTGGTGCAAGCATGGGCCCCGAAATGGTGCGATGATAATATGCATCAATTTAGTGCAAATTATATTTAATTCTAAAGAATTACACTTTGTTACACCCAGCTTTGAAATAAGCAGATACTTCCTCATTTTTTGTAAAAATGCCCTAGAGTAGATGCACAATCTATCGTTTTCGTTGTTATTGGTGCTCTGGGTGGATGGCATAAATTCTGCTCATTGATACCTTTAAGATTTCACTAACCTTTTCCCTTAGGAGATACACAGATGGCCAAAAACGTGGCAGACGTCATGAAACTAGTTAAAGAAAACGAAGTTAAATTCGTTGACTTTAGATTTACAGATACCAAGGGCAAAGAGCAACACGTTACAGTGCCAATTTCTGCTTTTAACGAAGAAAAATTTACTGAAGGTCATGCTTTTGATGGCTCTTCAATTGCCGGTTGGAAAGGTATCGAGGCCTCTGACATGTTGCTCATGCCTGATGCTGGTTCAGTGTTTTTGGATCCCTTCTTTCAAGAGCCAACCATTGCGCTTTCATGCGATGTTTATGAGCCTTTTGAGCGCAAGCCCTATGACCGCGATCCTAGATCTATTGCGGGCCGTGCTGAGGCGTACCTCAAATCATCTGGTTTAGGTGATACAGCTTACTTTGGTCCTGAGCCTGAATTCTTCATTTTTGATGACGTACGTTGGTCCAATGAAATGGGCGGCGCTTTCTTCAAAATTGACGAATACGAAGCACCATGGAATTCGGGCGAAAAATTAGAAGGCGGAAACCGCGGGCATCGTCCAACAGTTAAGGGCGGTTACTTCCCAGTCCCTCCAGTCGATAGCATGCAAGATATGCGTGCAGAGATGTCGTTACTCTTAGAAGAGATGGGTATTCCTGTTGAAGTTTTTCACCACGAAGTTGCCGGTGCAGGTCAAAACGAGATCGGTACAAAATTCTCAACTTTGGTTGAGCGTGCCGACTGGACTCAAAAGCTGAAGTATGTCGTTTGGAACGTAGCTAATGCATACGGCAAAACAGCCACCTTCATGCCCAAGCCTTTGGTTGGGGACAACGGTTCCGGTATGCACGTCCACCAATCTATTTGGAAGGGCGGCAAAAACCTCTTCGCAGGTACTGGATACGCGGGTCTGAGTGACTTTGCGCTTTACTACATCGGCGGAATCATCAAGCACGCACGTGCATTGAACGCCATCACAAATCCAACAACCAATAGCTACAAGCGTTTGGTTCCTGGTTTTGAGGCTCCTGTTAAGTTGGCCTATTCAAGCCGTAACCGTTCTGCTTCTATTCGTATTCCTTACGTTAACAGCGATAAGGCACGACGCATTGAGGCTCGTTTCCCCGATCCAATGGCTAACCCATACTTGTGCTTCTCTGCGCTGATGATGGCGGGCCTTGACGGTGTTGAGAACAAGATTCACCCCGGTGAAGCAGCGACTAAAGACTTGTACCATTTGCCACCTGAGGAAGATGCATTGGTTCCAACCGTTTGTCACAGTTTGGACCAAGCACTAGAGTATTTGGACAAGGACCGTGCGTTCTTGACTAAGGGCGGCGTATTCTCTGACTCTATGATTGATGCATACATTGATCTGAAGAACCAGGAAGTTACACGTTTCCGTATGGCTACTCACCCAGTTGAGTTTGATATGTATTACTCACTGTAAACTGAGCAACCTGTCTCATGAAAAAGGACGGCGTTGCCGTCCTTTTTTTATGAACAAGAGATCTAAATATTAAGCTACTTCTGATGACCTCACTAAAACAGATTATCCGGGGCATCTGTTTGGGATTGTTGATGACTCAAACGGTTAATGCGCAAGTTGAGCCTGAGATTTGGAGGTGTGGAAACCTATTGACCAATCAACCCAGTACACAAAGTGTTGACGGTGTAAGTACGAAGTGTCAACCGTTAAACGGCACGCATGCATCAGTCACTCTGGCGGGAAAACTACCTAACCCTAACTCCGCTGTTAAAAATGGTGTGATGGGCAATTCGGTTAAAACTGATAAATTGTCTAGCGTTGGAGAGACTCAAACCGAGCCTTATCAACCAAGCTCGCAAGTACAAATGTCAAAGGCTATTTTATTGAATGAAAAGGCCCAAATAATATCAAGGCAAACGTTCTTGGAGGAGCGACTGAGAAGTTCAACCCTAAGCTCTACACAGAGACTAGAGACAGAGGCAGAGCTTAGGCGCAATTATGCAGATCTTAATGGCTTGGCGCGAGAAATTGCAAAACTGCCATAACCAACATAACCAACATAACCAACATAACCAACATAACCAACATAACCAACATAACCACCATAACCACCATAATCCCCATAAACCGATCCCTTCAAGCACGGTGTTTATTTAACAAGAAAGGTGAGCTTTGAACTTTGATTCACGTTTTGTTCCCTATGACTTATTGGCTACTTTGGTCGTAGTAGCGGATCAACATGGCCAAGTGATCTTTGCCAATTCTGCGTTCGAGGAGGTCATGGAGATTCCGAGACGCTTCATTGAGGGCACTTCTCTTCTTAATTTGTTCGTTGAGAAAGATTTTTTTGAAAATGCAATAAACGGTGCTAGGGATAAAGAATTTGCGGCTTTTAGGTTTGATGCACACGTTAAATCTCCTCCTAAAGAGGACATCGCAGTTCATGTTATTTTGGTGCCTCTTGATCAAAATAATGATATTTTGATTGAATTGCTTCCCTTGGATAAGCAAAACAGGATTGATAAAGAGGAGCGTCTACTTGATCAAGCTCAGGCCAACAAGGAGTTGATTCGTAACTTAGCACATGAAATCAAAAATCCCCTAGGTGGAATTCGCGGTGCAGCGCAGTTGCTGGAGATGGAAATTGAATCTAAAGACCTGATTGAGTACACCCAAGTCATCATTCGCGAGGCTGATCGACTGCAAGCACTCGTCGATCGTTTACTCGCTCCTCACAGAAAACCACATGTCGTTGCATCTGTGAATATTCACGCTGTGTGTGAGCGGGTGAGGTCTTTGATACTGGCTGAGTTTCCAAAAGGTCTTCAAGTGGTCCGCGATTACGATATTTCAATTCCTGAGTTCATGGGCGATGTTGAGCAACTGATTCAAGCTATTTTGAATTTGGTTCACAACGCTGCTTTGGCCCTGTCTGAGCAGATAGCAAAAGGGACGGGAAAAATCACTTTACGCAGCAGAATCGCTCGGCAAGTAACTTTTGGCAAGCAAATGAACCGATTGGCACTGGAATTGCATGTCATTGATAACGGTCCAGGGATTCCGCTGGCCATCAAGGATAGGTTGTTTTACCCCTTGGTCTCGGGACGAGACGGAGGGTCGGGCTTGGGGTTGAATTTAGCGCAAACTTTTATTCAACAGCATGCGGGTGTCATTGAATGCCAAAGTGAGCCGGGTAAAACAGATTTCATGATTTTGATTCCACTGCCATAAGGGTTATTGTATTTTTGGGCTTGGCAAGTGTTTAGGTAATTATTCAGTGATAAAACTAGAGGTATCCCTTTAAATGAAAACTATCTGGATCGTTGATGATGATCAGTCCATCCGCTTTGTTTTAGAAAAAGCGTTGATGCGTGAGGATATGCCAACAAGAAGTTTTACAAACCCCCAAGAGGTTTTGAAGGCACTTGAGAGTTGCGCTCCAGAAGATGAGCCGCAAGTATTGGTCAGTGATATTCGCATGCCCGGTGGTACGGGGTTGGACCTTTTGACTGCCGTGAAAGAGAAGCACCCAGCGTTGCCTGTCATCATCATGACGGCTTATTCAGATTTAGACAGCGCTGTGTCCTCCTTTCAAGGAGGCGCGTTCGAGTACTTGCCCAAGCCCTTTGATCTTCCCAAAGCGATTGAGTTGATTCGACGCGCTGTGGATGAGAGCAAACGCGAACAAGGGGACTCTGTCAGTGCAAGGTTGTCAGCTGAGATGCTGGGGCAAGCGCCGGCTATGCAAGAGGTCTTCAGAGCGATTGGACGCTTAAGTCAAAGCGTTGTGACCGTCATGATCACAGGTGAATCTGGCTCTGGTAAGGAGTTGGTAGCCAGGGCACTTCACAAGCATTCGATCCGGGCAAGTGGCCCTTTTGTTGCAATCAACACGGCCGCTATACCCAAAGACCTTTTAGAGAGTGAACTCTTTGGTCATGAGCGAGGCGCATTCACAGGCGCTCAAACCATGCGAAGAGGGCGATTTGAGCAGGCTGAGGGGGGCACATTATTCTTGGATGAAATTGGTGACATGCCTTTTGATCTTCAGACTCGACTTTTGCGTGTGCTCAGTGATGGGAACTTTTACCGTGTGGGCGGACATGTCGCACTAAAGGCCAATGTCCGTGTTATTGCAGCTACGCACCAAGACCTAGAACAGCGCGTTAAAGACGGCGTGTTTAGAGAGGATTTGTTTCACCGTTTGAATGTGATCAGGCTTCGTTTACCTGCCCTGCGCGAGCGATTGGAGGACATCCCAATGCTCACGCATCATTTCCTTCAACAAAGCGGTCAACAGCTCGGGGTGGAGTCTAAGAGAATTGCTGAAAGTGCAATTGCAGTTTTACAAGCATTTACTTTTCCCGGCAACGTTCGCCAACTTGAAAACATCTGTCACTGGCTAACCGTTATGGCTCCGGCTCAAACGATTGAACCCAAGGACCTGCCCCCCGATGTATTGCAATCTGTGGCCAATGCTGGATTTGATATCGCATCCTTAACGGCGCAGGGCGGGGCGAGCAATCCTTCAAGCGCTGCAACTTACCCAAGCCCCCAAGGCATATCAAATGCCCTAGGTCCTACAGGCTTGAGCGCATCAGGCGTAGCCTCTGGACAACTCACAAACCTTGTCGGCAATGGATCCAGCGCAACTGGCTTTAACCCTAGTTTGAGCGGTGTTGGGTCCACTGGCACCAACAACCTCTCCACCCCAACGGGTGGTGGAACTGTTGGTTCCCTCAACCCAACTGCAGCAACTCATTTCGGAGCGGATTGGCAAGTTGGCTTGGAGGCGCAGGCTATGTCTTTGCTTGTTGCGGGGCATCAAGATGTATGGGATATATTGTGCAGGCGATTTGAGAGTACGCTCATTCAAACGGCGCTTGCAAACACGAGAGG
>CAJAYT010000136.1 GCA_903949285.1 uncultured Burkholderiales bacterium | reverse complement strand
TCCAACCTAGCTGTTGGCTGCTCCCACTGGGTTACTGCTACTTTTTTTACAAAAGACGTTGGATCGCTATTACTCATAAAGTCCTAAGATTATTCAGTGTCGATGAATTTTATACCCAGAGCACTATACCCACTATTTTTGCGCTGAACGATTCAGCACTTGGAGGCGTGCGCAGATCTTTGCGCTTTGGGTTTGTGTGATGCGCACGACCCTTGTTCACGCCGCGAGGGATGAGATGGCTCGATTATCGCCAATGAGTTTAAAACTGTGTTTGATTTACATCAGACAATGTAGTTCTGTTAGTTCATTGAATTGAGGGTAGACTTTTATTTCCAGTCTATTTGGAGCGGCTCAAACCCACTAAAGCCGATTGAGGCTCATTGCCCCTGCTTTGCTCTTACTAGCTCTACTGGCTCTAATGGCTCTTACTAGCTCTACTGGCTCTTAGTGCCGCTTCTTTTCCTATTCGTGAACCTTTTGGCTGGATTTGTGAAATGAAGCCAAAAATCCAAACGCTTCATAGTTGGGCATTACAAGTTGCCAAATTACCCAAAAGCGGTACGTTAATCCAATGTTTCAATTTTGAGAATTGAGGCTCCGTGATTGTTACCAATCCAAATCGTGGGAGAAGTCGTTGAATCATCTGAAAAGAGTCTGCGTATATTGGTCGAACGCGGAAGTTGATATTCGGTGAAGGTATTGGTTTTTATATTTAAACGCGCTACTCTATCAGTCGTCATAGAACCAGTCCAAGCGAACTCGTTTTTATCAAGCACCACGTCGTAGGGAGCAGAATAAGGGGTAGGTACCAGCCATTCCTTAACCTCTGCAGAGCGTGTGTCAAGCATACCGATTCGGTGACCTCTGTATTCTCCAAACCAAAGCCTATCTTTATCATCCATGGATCCACGTCTAGGGGATGCAAGTTTAGTGGGTAACTTATAAAAAGATACCTCTCCAGTCACTGCGTCTATGCGGCCAATTTCTTGTTGTCTAAAGTCTGTAAAAAATGCATTGTTTTTAGAGTCCGAGATGACATCGTAAATGTTGTGTTGTTCTTTTGACCCTTTAAAAGGTGCCCAAGTTTCAATTTTGCCAGTTGCGATATCAAATCGGTGCACGCCGGCAAATCCACTATTTTGACTCCAGACCTTTCCGTCTACATTGGAATTCAATGGGGCTACTTGGTTCAACTGGGTGGACGGTAAATCATCCTCTTTGGGGGGCTTAAAGTATTCGATGTTTTGCGTGTCGGGGTCAAATCTGGCGATGGATGCCTGGTACATATTGCCAATCCACAACTTTCCTTCCCTGTCGTTTCTCAAAGCCAAAATGCCTTGGGGGAATTCGGGTTTTGTCACAGCGACTGCAAATTCTTTGACATCCCCGGTTTTCGGGTCCAAACGGCCAATGGTTTGCTCACCAAAACTAGAATACCAAACCTGCCCATTCTTGTCGACAATCACGTCATGGGGTTGAATCAATTTTCTAGGCAAATCGTATTCTGTATAGATGACTCTGGTTGCATCGCCCTTTAGGCGAGGAAATGTTTTAAGAGGGTACTCCCAAGTCTTACGGTTATAAAGATTAATGGTTGCCAAGAACTCTGCCATTTCTCGGTAAATTTGAACTCTGTCTTCGCCCTGCTCCTCCATTAATCTCGCACCCTTGCGCATCTGAGGCGCGCCCGGCATACTTTGATTAACATAGCTTTGCATGCGGGGCAAAACAATATTTAAAAAATCTTCTAAGCTATATTTGGAATGCACCACCCGCTGCAAAGTGTGGCAAGTGACACACGTTAGCAGTGTTCTTTTCTCTCGATCCGATCCGGGCATACTTGCCATCCACTCTGCATTTGTAAGTTGTAGATCTAAGCTTTTGGTAGTCTCGAGGCGAATATTACGCTGAGAAGTGACACTAGTACCTATAGATACGAATATGGGCTTCTTCTGATCGTAGCCAGTAGCTCTTGTAGTTAGCTCGTACTGGCCAGGACTCATTTTAGTAGAGGGGAACGCGTAAAAACCCTTGTCATCCGTAACGACTGAAATTGTGATGGAAGAGTCTTTTCTCTTGGCACTCACAATTACCCCCTCCATAGGTCCTTCTGCCCTGGAGCTAACAAAACCACTAATGACTGGCGCCTCACGGGAGGAGAGACTCAGATTCTTTAAGGTGTCCGTCGTTGCCGCATTACAAAAGGTAGTGAAAAGGGGGACTGTTACAACTACAAAGAAAATAAGAAAGTTAACTCTTAAGCTGCGTCGAGTTAAGTTGACTCTCGTTGGTATATTATTTTTCATGAGTTTATGCAACGCTTCATATCTATAGGGATCAATCAGGCACAATATACTGAATTGGTATGGTTCAGTTTAGATCAAACGACAGAAATTCAATCCAAAACAAGCTTGTGAAATATACCAATACCTTTGGAGATTGGCTTGTGCTAGTAAGGCCTTACTTGGGCTGGATGTATAAGTTATCTACTAAGCTACTTAGCCGGTAATAACTATCTTGTATAAGCTCTAATCCAAAGTCAGATAGTTCTTTCAAGTTATAACATTGCCTTGATTCGACTCCTTTAAGTGGTTACGATTGAGTACTACATAAATAGAGTGACTCCAATGACCCAATACACACTTCAATTTAAAACAGGCGCCGCCGCGCCTTGGTGTTTCTGGGAAGATTTAACTCTATTTAATGATCTGGAAACTGCAAAAGCTTATTTGCAAGAACTTATTGAACATATTCAAATTGACTACGCCTCGTCATCCGATCCAGTTGATCCCACTTTTTACAGAGTCGTTCAAATACTCCCTGCTTGGACACCACAAAATGCCCCGGTTGTTTCAGTTAACTTACCAGGCCACTGACCAATGCTGGAGGACTAAGAGCGTTTTACCCCGCCCAGTGGTATTTGAACAAAATGGTCAGTCGCTGTAGTCTCTGTATTGCCTATGTAATAAAGGCAAGATTAAATTAAAACCTTTGGGCGACTTCTAATAAACCGTAGTTTTGGGGCGAGTTCGGGTTCAGGCCAACACCTGCTCTAAAACCCAACTGCGTTTCCTTGTTGAACAAATAAGCGCCTCCAATGTCTGCACTGATTACTACCCCATTTTGATTTGACCTTGAGATAGACGGCACCGATAATTCAGTGAAGATTCGTGCACTATCACCTAATTTTTTATTAAGTACAGCGCCAAATATTCCCGCCGTAAATGCTTGTCCAGTATCGTTTACTTGTTGACCTAGACCAGGCATTAAGCCGAGGGCAAATTCATGAGTGAATTCCCAAGTAATGACAGAGCGAAATGATGGCAATACTTGACTTGATTTCAGATTGGGTGAAGCAATCGGTGTTTGAAATTATGCTATCCAACCAATAGAAGGAGTTCCTGTAGCTGGGTCTCTATTTTGGCTGTGGTACTTAAATCCAAATTCGGTATTGGCAATGCCCTGTCGATCACTATTCTTGATGGATCCATCGGATGCCCAACGCAGCTCCCAATTCTCAGCAATTCCGTATTTGAAAAGAACTGGATTAGACAACTTATGCTCTGATCGATTCCGCCCCGGGCCACCAAGTATTCAAGGTGTGTTAGCGATACCAGGTTTTTCGCGTTAGGGGGTGTGCTATATTAATTGATAAACGCCGTAATAGGAGAACTATGCTGCTGCTAAGACCAAATTGCGAATGTTGCAATAAAGATCTTCCACCCGAGGCTACTGATGCCCGCGTCTGCTCATTCGAATGCACTTTTTGTGCATCATGCGCCGATACAAAACTTAAAGGCCTTTGTCCTAATTGTGAAGGAGAGTTGGTAGCACGTCCTCGCAGACCCGCTGATAAGCTCGCAAGGTTTCCCGGCAGCACTGACCGTATATTCAAACCAGAAGGCTGTCTTAAATCGGCTTGAGAATTACTAATTACGACTGTCCAGCAACTGGACGATAGCGGCAACAGGATCAGAGACATCCTCGGCCCTGTTCGATTCCGCCCCGGGCCACCAAGAAGTGTCCTTTAAAAGGACATTTACATAACTGATAGTTCAAGGAATGCCGCAGAAATTGTGTTTAAAGGGGTTAAATCCTTCATTTTGGATTCTAATATGCATACGAATTGGAGACGAACATGGCCGACTTACCCAGTGTGAATCACTCAGAGATTGAAATCTTTAAACAAATTGCTCAAGCCAGTTCAGATGGTCCCGTATTCATGTTGAATCTAAACAAATATAAAGTTGAAGCGGATTTTCCGCATGGGCAACTTTATAAGGCTTACATGGCCATTTTGGATAATCTTTTAGATCAAGTGGGGGGTAAGATTCTTTGGAGAACACAGGTTCTAGGTCAAGTTGTGGGCAATCAAGATATCGACGAGGCAATTGGAATTTGGTACCCAACTCATCAAGCTTTCATGAATCTAATGAGTGCTCCTTCTTCTGGAGAAAATATGAGACTTAGGGGGTTAGCAGTTTTACAGGCGGACCTGCATCGTTGTAAAGACTACAGCTAGTTTTTTAGTCGTCTTTCAAACTGCGTAAGCTGTGGCTACCTAACAGTATGTAATAGGGCAAAAGGGCAAGCATCTTGCGCGTGAAGGGCGACTTCAGAATGCTCTGCTTCGTGCGGGGCATTTTCTTTTGGTCGGGTGGATGAGATGGTCACTTGATAAAGCGTACGCTTTTGCGTACCATATTAAAAAGGAGTGAAATCATGACCACAATAACCGCAAGTGAAGCTCGAGCAGGTCTCTACCGTTTGATTGATCAAGCGGCAGAGTCACACAAGCCAGTAGTCATTTCTGGTAAGCGAGCAAATGCTGTTTTAGTTTCTGAAGAAGATTGGAGCGCTATTCAGGAGACGCTTTATCTATTGGCAATTCCAGGAATGCGGGAGTCAATTAAAGACGCTATGGCTGAGCCTATTACTAAAAGTAAAACGGTATTGAAGTGGTGACTTGGAATTTAGCTTATTCCAAATTTGCCCTTAAGGATGCTAAAAAACTGTCT
>CAJAYT010000135.1 GCA_903949285.1 uncultured Burkholderiales bacterium | reverse complement strand
TTGGTTTGACTTCCAAGCGGGGCAACCAGCAATCCGTGCCTGTTGTCCACCAAGAATTGGAAGGATTGTTTGCGTTGATAGACAAAACCCCACTCGACCATGGATACCTACCCTCCCTTTGCGTTGGAATAGAAAAGACGCGCCAGGCCAGCGGGTATATCCTAGTGTTGTTAGCTTCTAGCAACTAAGCATTAATTGCCATCAGAAAATGTGACCAAAGCATAGAAAAAGGATAAGATGGATGTGTCTCCTAGCTACGTCCCACACAAGACAATTAGAGTCGAAATGTCGTGTAGTTGGGGGACATTTTTTGAGTGTCCAAGTGTTAGTGGATTAGGTGTCCAAGTGTTGTGCAGGAATACGCATATAGGGCCCCATGTTCGTAGGATTCGATCTCATCGAGGGGGTAGATCACCCGCTTTGAGAGCTTGAGGAATCTTGGCCCTTTTCCTTCGCAACTCCAGCGTTGCAAGGTCTTGGGGCTGATCCTCCAGAGTTTGGCCAGTTCGGTTTCGTTGAGTACTTGCTTTTCCATTGTGTAACTCTTATGAGTAGTTGAGTAGTTCACATTGGGAGTTGCTATTACCGAAAAGCCAAGTTGCAGCCCTAGAGAGCTTTGATGCATTCGATGAGCTTTTTAACTCGTGGGAAAGAATAAAGTCATTTAAAAACAATGACTTATTTGTTTTCAAGAGGTTGGACATGTGAGGTTGGGCAAAATATTTAACTACATGATCCCGTCTTCTGGTATGATTCTTAGCTCTTGCTTCACCATATACTTCACAAAGATTGAGGCCTTCCATATATGTCAGCCACCCTTTCGCATACTGAAGTGAACCCTCTTCGTGGCCCTGTGCCGGCACAGGTACCGTTGCGCAATGCTCCTCTTGTCCGTGTGATTGCGCAAATTAAGTTCTCTGAAGTTCTTGGAGTTGAGAGCCCAGAATTGGTTGCAGCCTTTCAAGATGCCATCAGTTATTCGTATGGATCCTTGACACGGGAAAGCGGTTTTAATTTTCAGATGCCTGGAATCGGAATGCATCAGATGCATCCTATGACGCACTGGCGATTTTCTGATCACCCAACAGATTGGCAATGGAGGGTCACGCTGACTTCTCAGTTTGTTACGTTGGAGTCAACTCAATACACAAGTCGTGATGACTTTTTTGAACGGTTACAAATAATTCTTGAGGCTGTTGAACAGCACATCAAGCCCGCAATGTCGATTAGGCTTGGCATTCGATATGTAAATCGAATAGTTGGACAAGAACTTCAAGATGTGTCTTTACTTGTGCGGCCTGAAATAGCGGGTGTAGTTGGAACATCTATGGCTGATTCGGTGCTTCTATCTGTATCGGAAACAGTATTCGACCTTGATGAAAAGAAAATGACTGCCCGTTGGGGAATGGTTCCTCCGAGCGTAACTGTTGACCCATCGTCGATACTCCCAATTGATGAGCCGTGTTTTCTGATTGACCTTGACGTTTTCGATGAGACCGCTATCGGATTTCATCCAGGTGAGATCACTAGAAAAGCGAAGCTATTTGCCGAACGAAGCTACGCATTCTTCAGATGGGCGGTAACTGATGAGTTTCTCCGTCGCTTTGGAGCCTGAAATGAGCATAGTCGAGATATCCCATAGCCCACTAGTAAGGTCAAGCTATACAGCGGATCCCTCTACGTTGGGAAGACGACCGGTTGCTGGTTTTATTCTTGTCTCACTGATAAGTGCTGTTGTCGCGCCTGGTACTTCTGCAGGGATCATTGTCGATCCTGCGGCAGTTCGATTTGCTGAGTCAAAGACAGACGCTGGTTTTGCAGAAAATCGAGACACTAAGCAACATGTTGGTTCCTTAACTGTATTACGTCAGATTACTGGACTAACCTGGGATCAAGTCGGGACACTCTTTGGAGTGTCTCGTCGTGCTGTTCATTTTTGGGTCAATGGCAAAACAATGGCAGCTGCACATTATGAACATTTGGAACGATCACTTGCTTGCATCAAAACTGCTGATAAGGGAAACGCACCTGCTAATCGGCAGGCTTTGTTTGTGACAGATGCCAATGGAGTCGCGCCCTTTGATCTTCTAGTGCACAAGCGCTATAGTGAATTCGTAACTTCGATGGGGCCTAGTAATTCTCAAAAATCAACGTCCATTCGACACGCTACTGTTGTAGCAAGAGATCGTCTCCCTATCGAATCTAATATCTTGGCCGACGCTATCGAGAATGCGGAGCGACGCATAGATGTTCCTGCAAAAAGAGTCCGAGTTCGTAGGGCTTGATCTTGTCAAGAGTTAAGCTTTCCGAAGCCGCGATCGAACGAATCGACGCAACTATTGCAGTCTGCAGACAAGGGGATTGCTATCTAGGTGTGCGAGACTTCATAACGTTAGGACGAGCTTTGACCGAGGATGGTGAACTAGATGATTGGCTTGCCACCGCAGAGGTGGGTTTTGTCATATTGACGCAAACGTGTGACATTGTGCGAACCTGCGTTGATCGTCCAGTAGTTGAAGTTGCACCACTCATTGAAGTGGATCAGAAAACTTTAGACGAGGTTATTGGGTGGCGTCGGCCAGGCCTGGCTTTTATTCCTGCATTGGCAGATAAAAGACTAGTTGCTGATCTTGATAGAACTATGACTGTAGAGAAGGCGGTTATAGCTGGCTGGGATCGAATTGTTGGATTGCAGTCCGATGACGAAATCAGATTTTTTCAACGAGTGCTCGCTAGGAAACGACAACGCTTTGCGTTTCCAGATGAATTCACTGAGTTTGTTAAGCCTCTTCAAAAGAGGCTTATAGAAAAGCATGGCAAAGAAACCTCCGAAGGAGCCGCACTAAGAGCTTTACAGGAAATTAGGGTTGCGGCATCACCTTCTTGGAATTCGAAACAGGCGCATCTAATTTTTTACTTTATTCGGAAAGACGGTTCGCCTGAGAGCTTTGATGGACGTCCTTGGGGTGAGTGGTGCGAGGACTGGATGAAACGACTGCCTGTCGATAAGTGTTTTATAAATTCAGAGGGGTTGATCGTGGACTATCACTCAATGTCTGCGGCTGAATATTTACAAAGTGACGCCCTTGATTTGGAGCGTCTTTCAGTTAGTGATTAAAAATAGTCCTTGTGATCTGTGACAAGCTACCTATTCATCGTTCTTGCACTAGTCCTTGGCTACTTGATTGACCGACTTCGCGCTTCTTCCATCCACTTACTCGACTCGAGAGCTTATTAGAGTCCTTGATAAGTCATACCCAATGCACTACAATTGACATGAGTTTTAAAAGGACAAATCAATGAAGCGGCTCTATCACATTGACCAAGGAACCGAGACCGCCGTAAGGCGTTTCCTTGCCTTAATCGATGGTCATTATGAAACGGTTGGAGCAATTGTTTTCGGAAGTCGTGCTCGCGGCACCCACCGCCCTGATAGTGATGCAGATGTTGCCGTATTACTAAGCGGTGAGCCTCAACGATTTTTGACCACCAAGTTAGCCATGGCTGACGTGGCGTTTGACGTACTTGTCACGGATCGCGCATTGGAGCCAGTAGCGGATCAATTAATGGAGCCACTTGCGGATCGCCCTTTGGAGCCACTTGCGGATCGCCCTTTGGAGCCATTTAAGTCGTTATTAAAGGTATTTCGGTTCTTTACCAACCCGCCATACTGTCTGTTTTTATCAAACAGGGGCAGCCATGGCAAACAGGAGAATCGAGATGATGGAGTAGCGACAAGCGCTCTACCGAATGCGCCTAAAAGAGAGTGATCGCCAGATTAATAGAGATACAGGACTTGGACGAGCCAAGCTTAAAACCCTGAGATCGATTGCTGAACAAGAAAACTGGTTAGACCCTGATGTTGCTTTGCCCGAGGAGGCGTTCTTAAAGGAGGCGATCAAGTCGCGCTCGAGGGCCAATCGACACCAACTCGGCGTTGAGCGACCTCTCATTAAAGAGGATAACCAGCACTCTAGTGTGCTGCCCTTTGCTGAAATAATCCAGGGCTGGTTCAACCAAGGTGTGAGCGGGCAGGCGATCTATAAGGCACTAGTGCGCAACAAAGACTATACGGGACATTACAGCTCAGTACGCCGGTATTTAAAGCAATTGCGGGTGGTTAAGCCTGAGTCCACGATGATCTTAGAGTTCGCGCCTGGGGAGGCTTGCCAGGTGGACTTTGGAGCGGGGCCACTGGTCTTGGATGAGCACAGTGACAAGATGGTAAAGACCTGGTTCTTTGTGATGACGCTGTGCTTTAGTCGTCATCAGTATGTTGAATTCGTACTAGACCAAACGGTTGAGACTTGGTTGAACTGTCACCATCATGCGTTTAGGCACTTTAGTGGGTTACCTAAAAAGGTGATCATTGACAACCCCAAATGTGCGATCACCCGGGCGGTCACAGACGATGTGTTGGTGCAGCGTGCGTACGCTGAGTGTGCTGAAGGGTATGGTTTCTTGATCAGTCCATGTCCTGTGGCTGATCCTCAGAAAAAAGGTCGCGTTGAGGCAGGGGTCAAATACGTCAAGAATAACTTCTTGCCAACGCGAGAGTTCACCGGTTTGTTGGACATGAACCGCCAAGTGATGCAATGGGTGATGCAAGAGGCGGGAGAGCGCACGCACGGGACTACTTATGAGAAGCCGCTGACGTTGTTTAAGATAGAGCGTGAGCACTTAATGGCTTTGCCTAATGTGGTTCCTGATTCATGCACGTGGGCAAAGGCTAAAGTCCACAGTGATGTGCATATACAGTTCCAACACTGTTTGTACTCTGTGCCTGAGAAATGGATCAACACGAATGTGATGGTTAAAGCGGGCTCAGCCACTGTGGACATCTTCAACTTAGAGTTTGAATTAATTGCGAGTCACGTGAGGCTCAGACGGCGAGGCCAACGCTCAACGGTGGATGCGCATTTACCACCACAGGCACAGGCGTGGATGATGCAAACACCTCAATATTGTTTAGCACAGGCGCGTGAGATTGGGCCTGCTTGCCTGGCCTTTGTGACCAACCTACTGGGGGACAAGGTCTTGGACAGGTTGAGATCGGTGCAGGGTTTGATAAGGCTTAGAGAGCGGTTTGGAGACGCGCGATTAGAAGGCGCATGCGTGCTGATGCAGGAGGCAGATGTTGTGTCGGTCAAGACAGTGCGTATGATGTTGGAGAAAGGGTTGGATCAGCAAGAGTTAAGAGCAGAGGCTCCTGGTGTGTATCAGCAAGGCGGAACTTACTACCGTAGCTGCGCACAAACAGACTTGAGTCTACATTAAGGGGGTGATACATATGAATCCATTCAATGAACTCACACCTATACTGCAGTCGCTTCGCATGTCAGGGATGCTGGCAACACTTGAGATCCGTAATCGACAGGCGTTAGATCAGAAGTTAGCGCCAATCGAGTTCCTGACTTTATTGCTCCAAGATGAGTTGGCAAGGCGTGAACAGTTCAAGATGCAAAAGAGGCTTCGCCGGGCCGCGTTTCATTCAGCCAAGACGATTGAGAGCTTTAACTTCCAGGCAACCCCGAATCTGAACAAAATGTTAATCAATGAGTTGATGACGTGTCGTTTCATCAAGGAGTTTGCACCCGTGCTGATTGCGGGTCCAACCGGAACGGGCAAGAGCCACTTAGCGCAGTCAATTGGTCACCAGGCAGTGCGCCTTGGATACGAGGTCTTCTTCTCTACGCAGGTTCAGCTCACGGCATCAATGGTGAGGGCTAGGCTGTCGGGCGTGCACGCAAGGCGCATGAAGATACTCAAGAAGATGGATTTAATCATCCTGGATGACTTTGGAATCAAGCCATTAAAGTCACCGCAAGACGAGGACTTACATGAGCTGATCTCAGACCGCTATGAAAAAGGATCATTGATTGTGACCAGCAATCTGGCGTTTGAGGAGTGGCGAGAAGCGTTTGCAGAGAATAAATTATTGGGTGCAGCAACGGTGGATCGGATGCTACACGGAGCCTACCAAATCGTCTTGGACGGTGAAAGTTACCGCAAACCAAGGCGGCAAATGGACAAGCAGAAAAAAGTGGAAAAGGAGTAGTTGAAACTGCCAGAAAACAGCCCAACAGAAATGGGCATAATTGAGATGCCGAAATCCCTAAATTAACAGACCTAAATTGGCTCCATAAGCCGATCCGTAGCTGGCTCCAATAGGGCGATCAATGACAGTACTACTTGAATCCGGCATTAACATCTCTCCCCTACCCGTTTGGCTGGATGAGTGGGAGCACCCTGAAAATTACTCTAACCCATCCCTGCTTCAAAATATAGCTAACGAGGGATACCGTCTGTGAGCGGTGAATTGACACCTGCTGCTTTAATGTTAAAAGCGGATCGTGCACGCTCATCGGCGCGTGTCCTACTAGATTTGGGGGATGTTACGGAGTATTTAACAGCGCCTATTACGCCATGTTTGATGCAGCGCGTGCCGCTCTAATCGGATCTGGTGCACCAGTAAAACCAGATATTGGAAGAACAGTATGAACAAAAAACCCAACCCTGAACTACTTGACGACCAAAACCCAGAATGGACGGTGGAAAATTTCGAGAAGGCGCGTCCGGCCAGCTAGGTGCTTCCTCAGATTTTTGGTGCCAAGGTCGCCAAAGAAACGCTGAAACCGCGTGGCCGCCCGCGTGTCGAGTTCCCGAAAGAACGCATCAACATCAGGCTATAGCATGAGGTGGTCGAGCATTTCAAGTCGGCGGGCGAAGGCTGGCAGACTCGCATTGACGCTGCACTGCGGCAGTTTATCGCCGAACATACACGCGCCCACTAACAACAAATACCCCCCCACTTAATAACTATCGCATAACAGATGAGGAAAGGGGGGGGTTACTTTTTGGAAATTCAGATCTTGACAAAGCTTATGAGACAGAGGTAGGACTTTAGAGTCAAAACAACCTGACGCTTTGTTTGAAGACCCAAGAAACCCTGCTTGCCGGTCAGGCGTGAAGTGTCTTGAGCGCCACTTCCGGCGCATTGTGCACGATCTTTAACAGGGCAGCTGCAGGACCGGTAGGATTGCGCCGATGCTGCTCCCAGTTTTGCAGCGTCTTGATGCTGACCTGCATCAAGCTAGCAAATTCGCTTTGTGAAAGCCCGATTTGCTCACGTACCGCCTTTGCGTCTAGCGGCGTTACCTTGATCCGGCGCGAAGCAGGCGCTTCGCCCTTAGAAATGGCTTTGGCTTCTTTCAGGCTTTTCACCAGGTCTTCAAACAATGCTTGTTCCATAGTCATAGCTCCTTAACAAATTCACGCAACAAAGCTGTTTCCCGATCGGTCAGATCATCCTTTTTCGACTTCGGGTATATCAGCAGCATGAAAATCTGCCCGTCGTCTCGGAGACAGTAATAGATCACTCTAACACCGCCACTCTTGCCGCGACCAGGCAGGGCGTGGCGCAGTTTGCGGATTCCGCCGCCTCCTTTAATGATGTCCCCCCGTTCCGGGTTTTCCACCAATACATTCTGAATTTCTGCATACTCATCATCAGTCAGCAAATCGACAAGCAAGCGGGTGAATGTGGGAGTTTCGATAAACTCCATGCTTTATATTATATGCGCCAATGGCGTATATAGCAATTTATCAGGCTGAATGATAAAGTGTGTATTCCGGTCTAATCCGGTACATATTCTGGCGACCTTCTCTGCTGGTGTCCAAGTGTGCTGGAATACGCAGGGTTTGACGAATAACACGCCGAGGGAATGGGCCATTAATGTCGCTTGATACACATTCTTGACACATTAATGATCCATTCAATACTTGACTTTGGCCGTAAAACAATGGATGATGCTCCATAAATGATGCATATCGCAACT
>CAJAYT010000134.1 GCA_903949285.1 uncultured Burkholderiales bacterium | reverse complement strand
TTTCGCCGAAGACAAGGATGTCAAGGGAAGAGAGATCAGCGTTCGCACCGATCAAGGTGTCGTGGATTTAACGGGGAAGGTTCAGACTAAAACCGAATCCGACCGAGCAACTGCTTTAGCCACACAGGTTAAGGCGGTTAAGGCAGTTCACAACAACATAACGACTTCCACTAATTAGACACCTCTCGTATCCTTTTTTTTGTGCCCTAGTGGATTCAAGTCTGGGGTCATCCAACCCCGGACGAGTATTTTTAGGGTGAGGCGGCTTGGCTTGTCTCTAGGCTTGACTCACCTCTATTAAATACTAAATTAAATACTCAATTAACTACTCAATTAACTACTCAATTCATTACCCGACTGACACTTAACCTCATAGATCTAACCAATGAAATGATTTTCTAAAATTCGGAAATGGTAATTATCCACAAGAAATCGCTAGGGTTGAATTGTGAATTTGCCTTACCCAACACCGCTTAAGTCCCGACTTTAGTCAAATAAGTTATATGCTTGTGAAATTTTATTAGTTCCGATTTCTATTGAAATCCATGAGAATTCTCATTTATTTATAAATAAATGGATAAGTTCCTCATGAATTTCGCAAAATTAATAAAAACCACAGTGGTGAGTGCCTCCCTGGTGCTACTAAGTGCAAGCTCCTCAGTCTATGCACAAAACACCTCAGTGACTCTCCTAAATGTCTCCTATGACCCAACCAGAGAACTGTATGTAGATTTTGATTCTGCATTTTCCAAGTATTGGAAAAATAAAACGGGGCAAGACGTAGTCATCAAGCAGTCCCACGGTGGTTCGGGCAAACAAGCCCGCTCGGTGATTGAGGGGCTAGACGCTGATGTGGTGACCCTCGGACTTGCGGGGGATATTGATGCGATACACAATCACGGCAACTTAATTCCTGCAGATTGGCAAAAAAGACTTCCCCACAACTCATCTCCTTATACGTCCACAATTATTTTGGTCGTGCGTGAGGGAAACCCTAAAGGTATAAAAGACTGGGATGATTTGGCCAAACCTGGAATTAGTGTTATCACACCCAATCCTAAAACATCAGGTGGTGCACGCTGGAACTACTTGGCGGCTTGGGAGTACGCAAAACGTAAATACGGCTCAGAAGCAAAGGCCAAAGAGTTTGTACAAGCGCTTTATAAAAATGTTCCCGTACTTGACACCGGAGCGAGGGGCTCATCGGTCACCTTTGCTCAGCGCAGGCAAGGGGACGTACTCATTGCCTGGGAAAACGAAGCCTACCTCTTGGAGAAGGAGTTTGGAGACAAAGTAGATGTTATTTACCCATCTATTAGCATCTTGGCTGAACCCCCGGTTGCAGTTGTTGATAAAAATGTGGACCGCAAAGGAACACGCCAAGTTGCTCAAGCCTATCTTGAGTACCTATACACCGATGAGGGACAAGAAATAATTGGTCGTAATTTTTACAGACCCACCTCTGAGAAAGCAAAAGCCAAATACAGTAAGCAGTATCCTAAATTAACACTATTCACCATTGACGAAGCCTTTGGAGGATGGACAAAAGCAGATAAAGATCATTTCGCAGACGGGGGAAGCTTCGATCAAATTTATCTAAAGAAGTAATCAATAGTGCCAATCCTATTGATTCCTTGATTCCTTGATTCCTTGATTCCTCAATCCCTTGATCTTTAATTAACCTGCTCTATACATAAAAGTTTGTGACTACTTCATTTTTTCATAGCCATTCTTCCAGCACCAAGTTACGGGTGTTACCAGGTTTTAAGCTGACACTGAGTTTTACTCTTTTCTATCTGAGCTTGATCGTACTAATCCCGTTGTCAGCACTCATATTTAAGACCTTCAGTATCAGTTGGGATCAATTCATCACGGCGGTAACGTCCGAGCGCGTTGTTGCCTCCTACAAACTAACCTTTGGCGCATCCTTGATAGCCGCGTTGGTTAACGCTGTGTTCGGACTTCTGATTGCTTGGGTTTTGGTTCGGTATGATTTCTTTGGTAAAAAAATTATTGATGCTTTGATTGATCTCCCGTTCGCCCTGCCCACAGCAGTGGCGGGCATCTCCTTGACTGCCCTACTCACAAGCAACGGTTGGGTAGGTCAGTACACAGAGAAGCTGGGTGTTCAACTGGCTTTCAATCCAAACGGGATCGTTATCGCGCTGATATTCATTGGACTCCCCTTTGTAGTAAGAACGGTACAACCCGTTTTAGAGGATGCAGAAAAAGAGCTGGAGGAGGCAGCGACCTGCCTGGGCGCTACACGCATTCAGACCTTCACGCGAGTCATCTTCCCATCCATCGCACCGGCACTACTGACAGGGTTTGCAATGGCATTTGCAAGGGCTATTGGCGAATACGGATCAGTGATCTTTATTGCTGGCAATATGCCTCTCGTCTCTGAGATAACGCCTTTAATCATCATTGGCAAACTCGAGCAGTTTGACTATGCGGGAGCTACTTCAGTGGCAGTCGTGCTTTTGGCATTCTCTTTCATGATGCTTTTAACGATCAATGCCTTACAGACTTGGCAGCGTAAATTAACTGGAGCTGCGCTGTGAGTTCACCGAATCAAAATATGCGATCAAAGGCAGAAACCACAGAGTCACCAATTGTGCGCCTCCTCCTGATAGGTGTGGCACTAGTGTTTTTGTTTCTATTCCTGGTACTACCTTTAGCAACAGTGTTCTCACAAGCACTTAGCAAAGGATTTACAACTTATTTAAATGCCCTTGGAGAACCAGACGCGTTATCAGCTATCAAGCTGACCCTGGTCACAGCGGTCATAGCAGTTCCACTTAATCTTATATTTGGAGTCGCTGCTGCTTGGTGCATTGCCAAGTACGAGTTTAGGGGCAAGTCTTTATTAACCACACTCATTGACCTACCCTTCTCTGTGTCACCGGTTGTGGCAGGCCTGATTTATGTTCTTATTTTTGGTGCACAGGGTTGGTTTGGAAGTTGGTTTGAAGAACACGGAATCAAAATCATATTTGCAATCCCGGGGATTATTCTGGCAACGATCTTTGTAACCTTTCCATTCATCGCCAGAGAGCTCATTCCACTCATGCAAGCTCAGGGCTCAGAGGAGGAGCAAGCAGCTATCGTACTCGGTGCCAGCGGGTGGCAAACCTTTCGTTATGTAACGCTTCCCAACATTAAATGGGGTCTCATCTACGGCGTGATTCTTTGCAACGCAAGGGCTATGGGAGAGTTTGGTGCCGTCTCAGTTGTGTCTGGGCATATTCGGGGTGAGACGAACACGATGCCTCTACAAGTAGAAATCTTGTACAACGAATACCAATCGGTTGCTGCGTTTGCGGTTGCGTCGCTCCTGGCTTTACTTGCCCTGGTGACGCTTGCGATCAAATCGGCTTTTGAATGGAAGCATTCCCGGGAAATGAAGAAACTAGCTGATCTCCCCCCAGAGCGTCCTTATTAATAGAACTGGAGTTTTTCTTTGAGTATCGATATTAAAAATATAAACAAGCATTTTGGAACGTTCACGGCGCTCAACAATGTCAGTCTAAACATTGAATCAGGCGAACTGATTGCCTTACTCGGCCCCTCAGGATGCGGGAAGACAACTCTTTTGAGGATCATCGCTGGTCTTGAAACCCCTGATAGCGGACTCATCAGTATTAGCGGTGAAGACACAACTCACGTTCACGTTCGCGAGCGTCAAGTGGGTTTTGTATTTCAGCATTACGCACTTTTTAGGCACATGAACGTTTTTGAGAATGTTGCTTTTGGAATGAGAGTAAAACCCAAGAATCAACGGCCTACGCAAGCTCAAATCAAAGAGAAGGTTCACTCACTTCTTGAGCTCGTGCAACTTGACTGGTTAGCGGACAGATACCCCAGTCAACTCTCGGGAGGTCAGCGCCAACGAATTGCCCTTGCGAGGGCACTCGCAGTGGAGCCCCGTGTGCTTCTTTTAGACGAACCCTTTGGTGCACTGGACGCAAAAGTGAGAAAGGAGCTCAGGCGCTGGCTTAGAAGATTACATGACGATCTGAACGTTACAACAATCTTTGTAACCCATGATCAAGAGGAGGCACTTGAAGTCGCAGACCGTGTGGTAATTATGAATAAAGGCAACATTGAGCAGACAGGATCTCCTGAGGACATATGGGCGCACCCTGCCAATCCTTTTGTGTACGGATTTTTGGGTAACGTTAACTTCTTTCACGGACAAGCCAGAGGCGAGGATATATTAATAGGGCAGCAAGCTTTTAAACACGCGAATGAGGACAATATTCGCAACGGCGCAAACGTCATCGGTTTTGCCAGGCCACATGAAATCTCGATACTTGACTTAAATACCCATCAAAACGGACTTCACGTACGCATTGACCGAATACTTTCTTTCGGGGCTAACTCTAAAATCGAATTGTCGTCCATCTACTCAACCACTTCGGAGAATCAAAACTTTGAAGTTCACTTGGGACAACTTGAGGTTAAAAGTAGAGGGCTCAGAGAAGGGCAGGAAGTCATCATAGCACCCACCCAATTGAAAGTATTTGAACAATAATGCTTACCCGTGCTGAAGAACAGAGGACCGTGATAATTGGCCCAAGGCTATGGAGCGAATTAGCGCATTAAAAGTTAAATGGACTCACCTTAGTGGAACTGGAATAATGGAACTGGAATATCAGAACTCTAGGACTTAGTTTCACTGAACTCTATTCCACACCTGGGTTCTGTAAAAGGGCCCAATGTAGCCTCTGACTTGAAGTTTTTTTCCCCCTTCTAGGGGCACCATTCGAACCGTGTACTCTTTACCGTTCTCAGGGTCGAGAATCTTTCCGCCCCCTGCCCAGACATTATCAGACCCTTCTTGCTTTAGCCCCCGAATGATCTCCATGCCAACGATGGGCTGATCTTTGCGCTCGTCACTGCATTCGCTACAGACTTTCTTGATATTTGGACCCTCTCGCAGGGTTTTATTGACTCGGCCAGTTAAAACACCAGCCAGATCAGATATTTGAATTTCAGATTTCGCTTCATTGGTATTGTCATCGATGCTTTGCCAAACTCCGATGGGCGACATTTGTGCAAACACTGTTGCAGAAAAAGTCAACGACAGTAACCCAAATATACGGATGAATTGACTCATTTTTTTAAGCTCCAAGAAAATTCGTGTGAATGTGATGTTTATTTCAATTTCAAAATTTGACTTTGATTCACTGACTATGGCAATTTAGGCAAAATCTTAAATCTACGATCAAAGCCATTTGCCCCTTCCTCTATAGTCTCCAAGTCAACTGATGACGAGCACTATTCTCCAAAATATCCCTTCTTTGTCAACCGTGATTTACACTCGTGTGTAGACTCTTAAAATCACAGCGATCCAAAAGCTTGCATACTGAAATCAACACTGAGACTGGATGCGGACATACAAGAAGAGGGTAGCTAGGTAGGTTATTAATACTTTTTCTTGCTATTCCTAAGCGCTCCTGTAAACTGTCGAAATGCTTCAATCGCAGTCTCATTTCTTCAAATAAGATCTAGGATACATTAGCTGATTTGAGACTTAAAAATAGTAACAAAGAAGGTGCAGTTGTGCTCGTAGTTGTAAAGAACAAAAAAATCAGTGATCCAACTATCCAAAAGATCAAAAGCAAGATTAACACTGCGAAAAAAGATCTTTTAAAGGTTCAAAAAGATCTGGCCCACTGGAAGTCTGTATCAGATATGTACAGCCAACTATTTAGAAAGCACATTAAGCCCGAGCTGGAGAAATTAAGCCAGGTTAGGAAATCTTGGGTACTTCAGCTTTATGAGGCCCGCCAGGGGATGCGTTGGAATAAACTTGAGAAAGAGTTACTTGACGAAGAAATTGTCTCCAAAGCACTGGATTTATTGGATGATCTGCCCGGAGATCCTGATTTAGAAGCGCTCGTTCAAAAATACAAAGATACCTCTGAGAATTTGGCGGAGGAGGAAGACCTTGACGTTCTAGATCCATTACTGATTGAAATGCTCGCGGAAGAAATCTGTTCGGCCTCGAATCTTCCCAAGGATTTTTTCAAAGGCTGCCAAAGCGAGAAAGAGATGTACGATCGCTACACTCAATTTATGGACGAAAAGGAAGAAACTACTCGAACAGAAAAACAGTCTAGTGGCAAGAAATTCACCTCTGAAGTCATAAAGTCTTTATACCGAAGACTGGCAAGCTTAGTGCATCCTGACAAAGAAACTGATCCGGTTTTGAAGCGGACAAAAACCGAATTGATGCAACGCCTCAATAATGCTTATAGAAACAACAATATAGATGAGTTGATGCAAATTCAAAAAGAAATCGATATACCTGACCCTATTGATCTCATGAGCGATTTAGAGGGATTAACCGCAAATTTGAATGCTATTAAAAAGCAACGCAAAGATCTGTTCAAAGAGGTTAATGAGATTAAGAAATGGTTCAAAACACAAATAGATCCCGAATTGATGAATGAGGATACTAAGAAACTAGAGCCCTACATTCGCCGCACTTTCAAAGGCCAGATTATGGGTATCAAACAAGAAATTACTCAACTAGAGAGCGATATAAACTACACCTTCAAGGACCGCAAGGGAATTAAAAATATTTTGCGTTACTTATGATTCTTCACTACTAATCAATATCATTCAATATCATTCACCAATATTGAGCGTTTAGCATCGTAAAACTTATGACAAAAATTTCTAGCATCCCTCTACACTTACAGTCGTTTTAAAACAAGTAGTTAAGCTACCTCAATTATTCCTTCGACAAAGATCACTCAACCATGACTAGACCTGCACAAACTGAAGCCGCCCTTGATTTTTTAAAAACACTGGTTGAGTTTGATACGACCAGTCGTGAGTCAAATCTTGGCTTAATTGAATTTGTGAGAGATCATCTGGAAGCTTTGGGGATCTCTACAAGACTCTCTTACGATGCACACAGTAATAAAGCGAACCTATTTGCAACGATAGGCGATATGACGGGCCGAGGCATTGTGCTTTGCGGACACACCGATGTAGTGCCTGTCGACGGACAAGCGTGGGACACAGATCCTTTTAAAGCACATATTGCAAACGGAAAAGTTTTCGCCAGAGGAGCGGTCGATATGAAAGGTTTCATAGCCTGTTCCCTCTCTATGATCCCGTCTTACTTGTCGAGTGAGCTCAAGCAGCCTCTTCACTTAGCACTCACATACGATGAGGAGATTGGCTGTATTGGCGTTCAAACCTTGATACGCGACTTACAGACAGCCAACATCCACCCTGCAGGGTGTTTTGTGGGTGAGCCTACACGCATGCAGGTCATGACGGGCCATAAAGGTATGCGCGTCACTCGTTGCAAGCTACGCGGCCTAGAAGCCCATTCGTCAATGGCACCCGACGCTGTCAATGCAATCGAGTACGCAGCGAGGATCATCGAGAAAATTCGCCTGCTTGGTAAAGAATTACAAACCAATGGCCCCTTTGATCCAGTTTTTAAGATTCCCCACACAACGCTTCAAACAGGACTCATCCAGGGCGGCTCAGCTCCTAATATCGTAGCAAAGGATTGTGAATTCGTATTTGATTGCAGAACCCTGCCACAAGGTAACTCTGATGAGTTGATTAACCAAATTCAAGCCTACGCTGAAAAGCTCAAGTCAGAGATGCAAAAAATTTATCCTCAATCAGACATTTCCTTTGAAACACTAGCCAATGCTGCTCCTTTGGCAACCCCAGTAGAAGCTCCAATCACCTACCTTGGCACTGCGCTCGCTCGTAATAATTTACTAGGTCGCGTCTCTTTCGCCACCGATGCTGGATGGCTGCACCAAGCTGGAATTCCTTGCGTCGTTGTGGGCCCTGGAGATATTGAGGTTGCACATAAACCCAACGAATTTATAGAAATAAGTCAAATCGAAGAATGCTTGGGGTTTTTGGACCGCTTACGCCTACGCATGACTGAGCAAATACTACTTGAATGATCAGTTTGTTGAGAGACTGTCTTTGCTGTTGAAGTTCTTAAACCCAACTTAATTACAAAACTACTCCACTGTTACGCTTTTAGCTAAATTACGGGGTTTATCCACATCCGTACCTCTAGCGCAAGCAGTGTGATAAGCGAGCAATTGCAAAGGGACTACGTGAAGTATGGGGGATAAAAGCCCGTAATGCTCTGGCATCCTGATCACGTGGATGCCCTGAGCGTTTTCAATTTTAGAGTCTGCATCTGCGAGCACGTATAAAACACCGCCCCTAGCTCTTACTTCTTGCAAATTACTTTTGAGTTTTTCGATCAATGTGTCGTTAGGCGCAACTGCAACTACGGGCATCGCATCGGTCACCAACGCCAGGGGGCCATGCTTGAGTTCACCCGCTGCGTAAGCCTCTGCGTGGATGTAGGTAATCTCTTTTAGTTTTAAAGCACCCTCCATTGCGATCGGATAGTGAGTGCCTCGCCCTAAGAAAAGCGCATTCTCCTTCAGTACGAAATCCTCAGACCAGCGCATGATCTGAGGCTCAAGAGCCAATACAGCTTGAAGTGCAACGGGCAGATGGCGCATCTCTTTCAAGAACCGTTCTTGCTCGTTCTCTGTTAATTGCCCCTTAGATTGCGCCACACACAACGTCAATAAGAACAGAGCAGCCAATTGAGTGGTGAACGCCTTCGTAGAGGCCACACCAACCTCCACGCCGGCCCTGGTGACATAGGAGAGTTCGCACTCTCTAACCATGGCAGACGTGGACACATTACAAATGGTTAAGGTGTGCGTCATCCCTAGACTCACGGCGTGTTTCAAAGCGGCAAGTGTGTCCGCAGTCTCCCCCGATTGACTGATCGTGACCACCAGTGTCTTGGGGTTGGGAACGGAGTCCCTGTAACGGTACTCACTGGCAATTTCAACTTGTGTGCTTATTTTGGCAACCGATTCAAGCCAGTATTTGGCCACACAACCGCTGTAATAACTGGTGCCACAAGCAAGGATTAAAACGTTATCGATCTTTTTAAAAACCGCTTCGGCATTTGATCCAAATAGGTCGGGGACTACGGCTTGCACTCCCTCCAAAGTATCAGCAATGGCGCGGGGTTGCTCAAAGATCTCTTTTTGCATGTAATGCGTATAAGGACCCAACTCGGCTGCGCCGCTGTGCGCGGTAACCGTTTTAACAAGTCTATTAACGACTTGACGGGACTTGTCCTCAATACGGTAGCTCTGGGCGCGCACATCCACAATATCGCCCTCTTCCAGATAAACAATTTGATCAGTCACACCGGCCAGTGCCATAGCATCACTTGCCAAAAACACCTCTGAGGCCCCGACCCCCAAAATCAGAGGAGACCCAGATTTAGCACCCACAATACGGTTAGGCTCGTCTTTGTGAAAAATCGCAAGCGCGTAAGCGCCCCTCAGCTTTGGCAAAGCCTCTTTCAGTGCACCGAACAAATCACCCTTGTAAAGACTATCCATTAAGTGCGCAATGACTTCTGTATCGGTTTGACTTTGAAACACATAGCCAATACTTTGTAGCTGAGCTTTAATGTCCTCATAGTTCTCGATAATCCCGTTATGAACCACTGCTACGCGCCCCACGCTAGAGATGGGGGCACTCCCCAGTTGAGGGCCGTGACTGAAGTGGGGGTGTGCGTTATGCACAGCTGGAACGCCGTGCGTTGCCCAGCGCGTATGCGCAATCCCCGTGGTGCCCTCAATGTGCTCGGCGCTCACCTGCTCCATCAGCTCAGAGACGCGCTGCGTGCTACGGGCCCTTTTTAAGCCACTTGCATGAACAGCCACGCCGCAAGAATCATAGCCCCGGTACTCAAGGCGTTCAAGACCTTGAACAAGAAGTGGAACGATATTTCGGTGAGAGACCGCTGCAACTATGCCGCACATAATTTTTCCTGATGAATTGGATTTAAAAGTATTTGTTTATTTACTGTTTATTTACCTGAGCTCTTCACAGGTCTCGTCCAGTTTTGAACACTCAGTTGCTTAGCCCTTGTGATACTTAAGGCGTTAGACTCAGTGCTCTTCGTAATCGTTGACCCCGCACCAACTGTTCCCCCTGCACCAATGGTCACAGGCGCAACGAGCACAGAATTACTACCCACATGCACATCGTGTTCAATCACTGTTTTGTGTTTATTTGCTCCGTCATAGTTGGCCGTAATCGCCCCTGCCCCGAAGTTCACACGCTCACCCAGCTGTGCGTCCCCGACATAGGCTAGATGATTGGCTTTGGCGCCATCGGCCAACGTTGAGTTCTTGATTTCTACAAAATTGCCTATGTGCACCTCGGCTCCGAGCACTGCTCCGGGTCTGAGTCGTGCAAACGGACCCACACGTGCATTTGCGCCAACGATCACAGGATTTTGAATGCTGCCGCCCTCGATATGAGAGTAAGCTTCGATGAGTGCGCCGTCCTCGATCACAGCGTTTGAGATCACGCAGTTGGGGCCGACGTGCACACCACGCCCAAGGCTTACCCGACCCATGAACACCGAGTTCACATCCAGTTGTACATCTTCACCGCACAACAACTCACCCCTCACATCAATGCGACTAGGATCTTTGATCCTAACGCCTTGCTCCATGAGCTCTTTGGCAGTGAGGAGTTGAAGGGCTCGCTCGAGCTCTGCGAGTTGAGCGGGACTGTTCACACCCATCACTTCAATTGGATCGTGAATTGAGAGCGTTTTTATAGGAATACCGGCCTCTACTGCTTTTTTGACAACATCGGTTAAATAATATTCACCTTGTGCGTTTTTATTATCAAGCGAGTTCACCCAAGACCGCAGATGCACAGTTGGCGCGACAAGCACTCCTGTGTAAACCTCAGTGATGCATTTTTGCTCAGGAGTTGCATCCTTCTCTTCCACAATTCCAAGGACTTTATCGTGCTGCTTTGCGTCTCTGAGAACACGTCCGTACCCAAAAGGATTTGGCGTATTCAGCGTCAAAAGAGTCAAAGCGGCTTTGCGTACAAGTTGATCAGACTCAGTGTCGCCGCCTAGTTTGATCGTCTGCAAACTAGACTCAATGAGTCCTTGCAAAGTTTTAACCTGAGTTAGGGGGACATCGCCTGACAAAACAAGTGTAAGACCATCGTCGCTCAAATGGGGAAGCGCTTGTTGGATCGCGTGTCCAGTGCCGAGTTGGGGCATTTGCAGGGCGAACTCAAGAATTGGAGGTGCGATTCTTTTAGTG
>CAJAYT010000133.1 GCA_903949285.1 uncultured Burkholderiales bacterium | reverse complement strand
GCAGCGAACGTACTTCAAAATGTTGCCGGTAATGCGTTACCAGGAATTCCCCGTGAGTCTTTATACACTGCACTGGGTTGGTCAGAGAAAGGGTACTCGCTTAAGGGAGTACCACCTAATTCGGGCGCTGAGGTAGAGGTTGACTTTACTGCAAGATCTGCGATGTGGGCCAACGACGCCAACTCTGTAGGCAGTTCTACTAACGGGTACGTTGCGGGGTACGGTGTATTCGATCTCAAACTACATGAGAGGTTTGCCTTTGGCAAATCTTTGTTTGACGCGTGCCTAGCAGTTAACAATGCTACTAACCAATCTTATGTAGGGTCAGTTATCGTTAACCAAGCAAATGCAGGGTACTTTGAACCAGGCTTACCCAGAAACTGGATGCTTGGACTTAAATTCTCTACGCCACTTCAATAGAAGTTTTGAGCAAAGAGCTCTTGGCGTTTTGTTATCGATCTAAGGATCAATGGGCCCGGTTGGTCGCCCGCGCAACCCGTGTGTCCCTTGAGTCGCGCGAGGGTCTGCGTTTGGCCATGTTGCCCTGTGCGGTGTAAATGATCAATACTTGTCCAGGTTTTAAAGCAGCGTTCACACCGAGTTGATTCCATTCGGCGAGTTGAGCTGCCTTGATCCGGTGCTTGACCGCAAAGGACTCTAGGGTATCTTTTTTGGTGACGCGAAGTTGTAACTTTTTGAGCGTAATTTCAGGCGCTAAGCTAACTTGCCCTGAGTCTGCGATCTCGACAGACACGTCTGATTTGATTTTGTCGCCCCTGGGGATCAAAAGTGCAGATCCCGCTTTGATCATCATTTTGGGCGGAATATTGTTGATGCTTCTAAAGTCAGCCTCACTCATTTTGTTTCTTCTTGCTGCTTCGGAGACCTTCATGGTCGTAGGTGCTACCCAGGCCGTCCAAGTTGCTAATTTACCGCCAAATGCTTCGTAGTTCCGCTGAAAAATCTCTGCGTTGTCCCAGGGCAATAAGATCTGAGGGGTACCGCCTGCCAGTAAAACGGGACGATGAGCGGAGGGGTTCAAAGCGGTGAAGTCCTCCATCGTCACGTCGGCTAGGTGAGCGGCGACACGAACATCCATATCTCTGGGCAAAGGTACAGTTTGAAAGTACGGGTGATTGGGTATGTCCGCTAGGGTGATGCCAAACTGAGAGGGGTTGGCGACGATGTCTTTGACGGCTTGTAATTTAGGAACGTACATGCGTGTCTCAACCGGCATGTTAAGTTCCGTGTAAGCCCCGCTCAGACCAGCGCTTTTACTGCGTTGAATGGCCTTGTTGACATTGCCCTCGCCCCAGTTGTAGGCTGCGAGTGCAAGGTGCCAGTCGCCAAATTGGAGATAGAGTTTTTGGAGGTAATCGAGCGCGGCGCGTGTGGAGGCAAGAACGTCTCGCCTGTCATCCCTGAACGCATTTTGTTTGAGATCAAAGTTCTTACCCGTTTTAGGCATAAATTGCCACATGCCAGACGCTTTGGCCGAGGAGACGGCTTGTGGGTTAAAGGAGCTCTCAATGAAGGGAAGTAATGCCAATTCAGTGGGCATTTTTCGGGTCTCCAACTCCTCGACAATATAGTAAAGATATTTGCTTGAGCGCTCAGTCATGTTGGTCAGATACACGCCCTTGTTGGCATACCACTGCTCACGGTCGCGCACCAAATCCGTGTCCAAGTTGGGCATGGCGTAGCCCTTCCTAATCCGCTCCCATAAGTCATTGGCTAGTTTGACCTCCATGACAGAGTCAGCATTGATGGATTGAATTCGAATAGGGGAGAGGCGCTCTGAGGTTTGACGCTCACGCTCAATGGAGATGGATGGGGTGGGGGGCGGGGTGATCCGTGCAGTTTTAGGCTTGGGCGGTTGAGTAGCTGTGTTGTTGGTTGCAGGCTTAGGCGCAGGAGAGTAAATGAGCTGATCTTGAGCGCCTTGCACTGGAGTATTTTCAGCGTCCATGCCAGTTGCGCATCCACTGAGTTGCAATATACAAGCGCTGGTAAGCGCTAGTGTGACAATTTTTTGAATGATATTTTTCAATGGTTGAAATTTCAAAATGGAGGAGCAAACGCTTTTGCTAACAAGTTGATTGTTCACGTTTGGCCTTAAACTCAAATCTGTGTTTGATGAAATCATAATTATTTAGCCCTTAGTTGGGCAATCCGCTATTGTCTCACCGGAAAGGGAGAAATTGCAAAAGGTATTTTTGAGGTGTTTTCTAGAGAATTAAGAGAAATCATTCTTCCAAGAACGAAGCACTCCAAATATTTGCCCCTCAGTTTGAGCGCTGGGACTTATTTTCTGTGCACTTTTGATAACGTCAGCTTCCCTCACCCTCAAAAAGGGATTAATTGAGCGCTCTGTTTCAATCGTAGAGGGGAGCGTGGGTAAATTTTGTGCTCTTAAAGATTGGCAGTGCTGCGTGTAATGGATCAGCGCTTGATTGTTGGGCTCTACCGCTTGAGCGAATTTGAGATTTGAGAGGGTGTACTCATGCGCTGAGCAAACCAAAGTCTCTTTCGGTAAGAGCGAGAGGCGTTCCAAGCTCGCCCAAAAGCCGTCTTGGTCGCCCTCAAACATTCGTCCACATCCCCCGCTAAAGAGCGTGTCCCCACAAAAAAGGATGGGACCGAGCTCACTTTGCTCGCAGAAATAGGCCACATGCGTTAGTGTGTGACCTGGCACGGCCATTACGCGAAACTCACAGCCAAGGACCTGTATGTGGTCGTCATTGCTTACAACACTGTAAGGACTTGGGATGCTGGGATGAAGAGGGGCGTAAACGACGGCGTTCGTTTTTTTCACCAAACTCTCCAACCCTCCGATGTGATCAGAATGATGGTGAGTAACTAAAATGCATTCAAGTCTTAGGTTGTATTGCTCAAGTGCTTTAAGAACAGGGACCGGGTCACCGGGGTCAACAACGATGGCGCGGCCATCTTGGCTTATCATCCAAAGATAGTTGTCATTAAATGCGGGTAAGGGTAGGAGTTTCATGAATCACCAGATTATAGAAAGTATTGAACTACAGGATTGGTTAACGACTCCTGCGGGACAGTATTTGATGGACTGGGAAAAAGAGCAATTTGAACGCACTGTATCCGATATTTTTGGATTTCATGCGCTTCAATTAGGTTTGCCCAGTTTAGAGGGGCTGGCCTCTAACCGCATGCCTCACAAGTGGATTGCACAGGTGTGTGAGGGTCATGGACCGTTGGCTAGCGTAAATAGCGCAAACTCCCCCCCTGGCCTAGATAACAACGCTGATCAAAGCTTGGCGAAGAAGTACGCAGTTGTCTTAGACAGCAGGGCGCTTCCCTTTCCTGACCAGTCTCTAGATCTCATTTTGCTACCCCACACACTGGAGGCAAGTCCCGACCCTCACGCCACGCTGAGAGAGGTCGAGAGAGTGCTTGTTCCCGAGGGGCGAATTGTGATCAGCGGCTTAAATCCGATGAGTTTGTGGGGCGTTCAACAAAAAAGGGTCAATATCTATCGACGCCTTGGGTTGCAAAGCAGTTTCCTACCTCAAAAGGGGGATTTCATCGGGTATTGGCGGCTGAGGGACTGGCTCAAGCTCTTGAGTTTTGAGGTGGAGGGGGGGCGTTTTGGGTGCTACAGACCAGCACTAAAGACCCAGGCCTGGCTCAATCGGTTCGCCTGGATGGAGAAGGCGGGAGACAGATGGTGGCCTATCCTGGGCTCGGTTTACTTCCTAGTCGCAGTCAAGCGGGTCAGGGGCATGAAAATGTTGAGTCCCATGTGGAAGCGACCACGCGCCATCAACGCAGCAGCAGTGCCGAGCATTCATTCAAGTTCGGTGGGTGCAGCAAAAGACACCACCTCTTAACTTTTTTTTAATCATCACAACAACCTACACATGTCAGACAATCAACCGAGTTCAGATCAACGAGTGGTAATTTATACCGACGGCGCTTGCAAAGGAAACCCTGGTCCAGGAGGGTGGGGTGTGTATTTAAGACTGGGTGAAGTAGAAAAGGATTTGTATGGAGGAGAGCTGCAAACCACCAATAACCGTATGGAGCTGACCGCAGTTATTGAATCTTTGAGCGCGCTTAAACGTCCCTGCACGGTTGCCATTTATATGGACAGTGAGTACGTCCGCCAAGGCATCACTCAGTGGATTCACGGATGGAAGGCCAGGGGTTGGAAAACCGCCTCCAAACAACCTGTGAAAAACATTGATCTATGGATGAAACTCGATGATTTGGTTCAAAACACCGATCACACTATCCACTGGCACTGGGTTAAAGGGCACGCGGGGGATCCGGGTAATGAGCGTGCGGATGAGTTGGCCAACAAAGGAGTCCTCAAAGCCCAAGGACTTATCTAACCGAACAGTATTGGCCTTGCTTGGCATGTGTTCATGTTAAGTAGCTGAATATTGTTCGAGTGCTAAGCGCTCTGATTCAGTATTAATGTTTGCAAATGCGTAGGTGTCGTAGGGCGGGGATAAGAATTCAACAAAACTGCACCTATGCAGTTGTGCCCACTCTTGGACTTTGCGACCCCCGTTGTCTAGGAACAGATTCAATTCATCTTTCAATGATGTTTTGATTAAACTAAATGTCGGCTGAGCAAAGCTCTTTTGAGCATGCTCCTTATGACCTTGTGTACGGGGCATGCAAATGTCGCTGCAATCAGTTTGCATTTGATGGAGTAGCCTTGTCACCGTGTCCATTGGAAAAAATGGTGTATCACAAGGAACAATCATCAAATAAGGGGTTTCACATTGACTCAAGCCCGTTAAGAAACCAGAGAGGGGGCCTCGGCTTGAGTCTTTGTCGCACCAAACATCGAACCCTAATGATCGGTAGACGTCTAAATCTTGATTGGCATTGACCACCACTCGCTCTACCTGGGGCAGTAGCCTAGAGATGACTTGCTCGACAAGGGTGGAGTCTTTGAACTGGCTCAAGCCTTTGTTGACCCCACCCATGCGCGTGCCTTGACCACCCGCCAAGATGAGCCCCGTTATTTTTTGACCAAGCTGTCTAGGTATTTTGGGCTGTGGAGGTTGGGTAGATTGGGGAGATAGCATGGGTGGATTGGAAGGGAAAGTAAGAGTATGTAAGAGTGTGTAAGAGTAAGGGCGCTGCTTGGGATTATTCGCGATCTTTTTTCCGTCAAACCTTATCCGCTAGCCCCCTATATAGCTCATCTCTACTTTTTTAGCAGCATTTCCGTGGGTCGTGCTGTGTGGAGCGCCACCTTCACCGCGCAGGATTGAGTATTGATCCTCGCGAGTACTCCATATGGCAGCTATGTGTTCTTCAATTTGTGAGTCTGTCTCACCGCTCCTCAACAGCGTTCTTAAATCAAATCCACTGGAGGCAAACAAACACAAATACAGTTGCCCCTCTGTGGACAGGCGAGCTCGGTTACAGCTACTACAAAAAGCTTTCGTCACACTACTGATCAGTCCAATCTCGCCTTCTTTTGCGTTGACTGATCGGACTTTAAAACGCGTTGCAGTTTCACCGCTTACACCTGATTCAATCATTTCTAGTTGGTAGTTAGCGCTCAAAATCTGCAGGATCTCATCGCTTGGAACCACCTCATCCATTTTCCAACCGTTGGTTGCTCCTACATCCATGTATTCAATGAATCGAAGGGTAACGCCGGAGTCTAAAAAATACGCAGTCATGGGGCCGATCTCGCTCAAATTCACCCCTCTTTTAACGACCATATTCACTTTGATGGGCGCCAATCCGACCTCTACCGCTTTCTCAATGCCCTCTAGCACTTGAGAGACAGGGAAATCAACGTCATTCATCTTCTTAAAGACCGTATCATCGAGTCCGTCTAGGGAGACGGTGACGCGGTTAAGTCCTGCATCTTTGAGCGCGCGTGCTTTGCGCGCGAGCAATGAGCCGTTAGTGGTGAGTGTTAGATCTAAATCTTTGCCATCGAGAGTTTTTATTTTCGACAATTGTTCAATTAAAAACTCGATATTTTTTCGAAGCAAGGGCTCACCGCCCGTAATCCTAATCTTTTGTACCCCTTGGCGTGCAAATAGTTTTGCCAAGCGAGTGATTTCTTCAAAGCTAAGTAAGTGTGAGTGCGGTAGGTACTGATAATTTGTATCAAATACCTCCTTAGGCATACAGTAGGTGCATCTAAAGTTACACCGATCCGTGACACTAATGCGCAGATCTCTAAGAGGGCGGTTTAGCTGATCAACAAGTAAGCCTGGGGCAAAGTTAAGCGGCGCACTTGGCGCCTTATGCCTCAGGGGAGTAAACGCATTTACGGGTTTGATCGGAATAAATTTGTCAGACATAACCCAATTGTGCCCTAGCTAGGGCACTCAAGTCTTGTCTGTGGGTTTTGCATGCCGCAGCTACTTCAGAGCTTCCCTCTCCTCTCGTGGGGTCAAGGGTGGTGTATCTCAACTGTGATGTGGGCTATCTCGGTGATCTCGTTTAAGTGATGCTTGACTTTAGCGGGGTTGAGGCTGGGGTCCTGGGTAGCGAGGGCCAAAGCGCAGGAGTAGGCTGAGCTGCCGACACGCCAAATGTGTAAATCGGTCACGACCGTCAACGGCAGAGTCACCAGCTTATCTTTGACTTTGTGCACCACAGGTGCATCCATTTCTCTGTCTAAGAGGGCTGCCCCAGTCTCCACAATCAAATTCTTAGCCCATACTGCGACGAGCACTGCACCCACTAAACCCATCAACGGATCAAGCCATGACCATCCGTAGTACATGCCGCCCAAAAGCGCAATGACTGCGAGCACTGAGGTGGCCGCGTCTGCTATCACGTGGATATAGGCTGATCTTAGATTAAGATCGTGATGCTTTTTGGGTTTGTCGGTGGGTGTTGATGCCTGTCCGTGAGGTACATGGTGATGTTCATGTTGATCATGGTCATGATGACTGTGTTCGTGGTGATCATGTCCATGATGGCTATGATGCCCATGCCCATGCCCGTGATGATCATGTGCATTTCCGAGAATGAATGCACAAACCAAATTAACGACCAGTCCAAGTAGTGCAATATAGATAGCCTCTAAGTAATGAATGGGCGCTGGTTGCACGAGACGCTCAACTGAGCCGTAGATCATCATTGCCGCTACGCCAAGCAGGAAAAGCGCGCTGGCAAAGCCGCTTAGAACCTCTATTTTCCAGGTCCCAAATGCAAATCTAGGATCCTTCGCATATTTCCTGGCTTGTGCATAGGCAAAGGCGCTGAGTCCAATTGCCAATGTGTGAGAGCTCATATGCCACCCATCTGCGAGCAGGGCCATTGAGTTGTACCACCAACCCGCAAAAATCTCGATGACCATCATCACCGCTGTAATCCACATGACCCAAAACGTCCCCCGTTCTGCAGCTTGGTTGGTTACGTGAAAGGAGTGATCGTGAACGCCGGTTTGGTTGAGCTGATGTTGCATGTGCAGAGTTTAAATTGAAAATGGGGGGGCAATATTTACGACATCCATTCAGTTGGATTGCCTAGCAACGTAATCAGTCCCAAAAACGCAAATATGCCTGCAGCAATTCGGTGAACCAAGGTCATTGGAATTTTGTCTGCAAATTTATTGCCTATAAATACAGCCGGCACATCTGCAATCAGCATTCCAGCCGTCGTCCCCGCAACGACAAGCAGGGGCTGTGAGAAATGCGCCGCTAAGGCGACCGTTGCAATCTGTGTTTTATCGCCCATTTCAGCCAAAAAGAAAGTAATCAACGTTGCGCCGAAGACCCCAAGTTTTGATGAAATTTGAGTTTCCTCTTCTTCAATTTTGTCAGGAATGAGCGTCCATATGGACATCGCAAGAAATGACGCCCCTAAAATCCACTTCAAAATAGAGGGATCAACATTAGAAGATACCCAGGCCCCTACTGCCCCCGCAAGTCCGTGGTTGAAAATGGTTGCTAAGAATATTCCAAGAATGATAGGCGTTGGCTTTTGAAATCTGGCCGCTAAGATAAATGCCAACAATTGTGTTTTATCTCCAATTTCGGCAAGTGCGACAACACCAGTAGAAATAAGGAATGCTTGCAAAATGGCTCCAAGAAAGTAAGGGCAATAGTTAAGTTGATAAAGATCTGAGATTTTGGCAATTGCAGTGGACTTTAGACTCAGGGTTAGGGTTAGAGTTAGTTTTATAGTTAGATTTTTAGCAACCGCAACTTAAGAATTACCGAATCTATTTAAATCCAAATTTATTAGATTCATCGATCAATTGAAAATGATTGACTATTGTAATTAGTACTTACCAATGCAAATTGTTAATCTTAAGTATGTAGTTTAATAGAGTTGCGCAAGGGTTTTCACTATAGAGCAGTAAATTAAAAAGATAATTTCACTTTAAAATTTAAGGGCTCAATGACAAGACACGATGACTATTGTGAAGTCCCTCATATTCTCGCATTCAAAATGCATTAAGCAGGTGCAAAACTGCGACAATACGTACATGTGTAAGAATTGAGAGAAGAAAATACCCATTCATTAAATCGGATACGAATTGAACGGAGAATCAAAGCTTTACTATGTTGAGAAAAATAGTTCACAACGCACACCAAGCTTATCTTCCCCGGCGGTCCGCCCCCTTTCATTTAAGAAGCACCAACTCTAATTAATCATCGTAGACTATGAATACCAGTTTACCGATAATGACCCCTGGTCAGACCAAGTATGACAACCACATTAACGCGGGTGCCATCATTAAAGGTAAATTTGAGTTTACAGGATCTGCTTTGATTGAGGGTATTATTTACGGAGATGTTGAGGGATTTGGTAAATTAGCCGACTGTGTTTGCATCAGTACAACCGGCAAAGTGTTGGGGTCTATTCGTTGCTCAATGGCCTCCATCACAGGGACTGTTGTTGGTAACATTTATGCCAAACAAATAAGCCTAGAAGCAAACAGCACCGTCCAGGGGGACATCTACTACGAAACTCTGGGGATTCATGCAAACGCTGTCGTCAACGGTAGACTGATTCAGCAATCTGCTCAAGAGATCTCACAACCTGTCACACCAATGCTCCCTGCTCCCTTCGCCTATAACCCTGCGGAGCAATTGGTTGTGGGTGAATACACCAACTACGCCCAAGAAATCTACATGCCAAGTACTGACGTATCAGACGTTACACCTAACTTTGTAACAAGTGCTGTCACTGCAGTTGGTTCCAGTGCGTCTATGAGTTCTGTTGGTAACGCTGCTTCGCCTAGCTCCTACAGCCCCAAGCGGATATGGCGAAAGAAGTAGTTCTGAGCGCGGTAAAAATGTGTCAGCATAAAGAAACCGCCCAACGGGGCGGTTTCTTGCGAAGCGACTTAATGCTTAATCAACCATGACAGCTGATTGTCAGGGATCGCCTTAATGGAGCCACCCAGGATCGCCTCTAATGGATCCACTTTAGCCCTTTAATTCTTTCTGTTTCGGCATCTGTATTTTGCCGTATTTTGGTCCTGTGTAAATGACTAATTTTTACTTTTGACTGCTTGCGTCCCTGGGCCGTCTGTAACTTTCCCCGTCTAGTACTAATTGATACGCACCGTGCAGCATTCGGTCAATCGTTGCGGCTCCCAACAGTTTGTTATCCGCGAACGCTTGGTGCCACTCTTCAAATGCCAAGTTACTGGTCACAATCAATGCACCTTTCTCATACCTATCCGCAATAATTTCATGGATATCCTCATCCTGGGGGGACTTGATAGGCTTTAGCCCAAAGTCATCCAGGATGAACAAATCAACCTTCTTAAGCATCTTCATGCGTTTGGCATAGACCCCTGATAGCCGTGACCTGACCATTGATGCAACCAACTGCGCCTGTGTAGTGAAGAACACGTCAAATCCTAAGCGAACTGCTTGGTGTCCAATTGACTGAGCCAAGTGACTCTTGCCTGTACCGGTTGGACCCGCAATCAGCACTGGACTGTACTCACCTTTGATAAACCTGCATGTTAACAATTCATTGATTAAGTTCTTGTTAAGGTTAGGGACTGCTTGGAAGTTGAATTGTTCAACCGTCTTGGTTGAATGAAACGCTGCACGGCGAAGCCGTCTGGCCATCTTCATCTGCTCACGCTTTGCAACCTCATCGGTTAAGAGCAGTTTAAGAAACTCTATAGGAGGTAATTGATCAGTCACAGCCTGTCTGTTTCTCACATCTATGCTGGCCAACATGCCAGAGAGTCTGAGGGACTGGAGCATGGGCACAATTTCAGGGAAGGTATTCATATACTGCTCTCCTTAGTGAAGTTCAAACTCAGTCGGAGCACTGTTGTGCCGATAGAAGCGTCCATGCCCTTGGTAGACGGGACTGTGGGGCACGTCTTGCACAGGTACTTTGTCCAAGTCTTTCTCTAGCATCATGCGTACCGTACGGCTTGAAACGACATCTACGTCTTGCATTAATACGCACGCCCCTTCAAGGCGCTCAGCACCAAAGCGCTGCCCCAAACGCAGCAGACCTTGCACCATCCGTAAGCGATCCAGCACCTTGTCACCAAACATGCGCGTCACTAAACCCAGACATGCTGGGCCAACCAACTTGGCTTGTTCCAAACAGTACTGTGGTGTATGCATCAACCATGCTTGTGCTGCGGGTGGAAGGTGTTCATCAACCGTAGAGCGGTAGCCCTTGCGTCTTCCCCTTGGGTGAGTTGCAACCAACTCATGGCGGGGCGTAAATGCATCCACGATTTGTGAGCTAACACGCAGAGTAAGTTTCTGACCAATCAAGGTGTAAGGCACTGAGTAGAGTCCGCTATCAAACTGAACGTGGGCGTCTCTGTGTACTGTTGCATTGACCCAGGTGCAAACGTCTGGGGTTCTATCTGGCAGGGCTTGAAGGTAAGCCCGCTCTGTTTCAAACAGTGCCAGTGGTTGCTCATGCGTAGTGCCGTGTATGCGCCTTCCAGCCTCTTGCATCACCCATTGCATAACTTGCCTGTTCACATCTGCCAGTTCGCAGAATTCCCGGGTAGGGAGGAAGTTACCTTTGACATATTTAACACCGGCCTCCACTCGACCTTTCTTTGCAGGATCTGCAGGAGGACACGGACTGACCAAGAATGAGTATCCTTCAGCGCACTCTGCATAGGCACGCTGGACAAGTACGTCATCAATGACTGCACGCGTGATCGCACACTTGGGGTTGTCGATGATCACACGCTTAGGAACCCCACCAAAGTGCCTAAAGGCATGGTGATGACAAGACAGCCAAGTCTCTACCGTCTGGTCCCGGACAAACTCAACATACTGATGGCGACTAAAGCACATCGTCATCACAAAGAACCACGTTTTGCAGAGTTTGCCGCTGTGCTGATCCAATATCAATGGACCTGCGCCAAAGTCAACCTGACAGGCCTCACCCGGTTCAAAGTCTAGGATCATCGTTGCATCGATCTTGGGAACCCTTAGCTTCTTAAGATAGCGGCGCACAGAGCTATAGTGCCCTTTGTAATCTTGGTTGCGAACCAATGCGTTGTAAATGGCTTTGCCGTTAACGCCTTGTTTGAACCAAGCTTCAATGATCTGTGCATATTGGACAAGGTTGGACTGTGAGTCGGCGTGAATGAGTGGGGCGTACTCAGTTGCAGACTCAGAAGACTTGTTGGCAAGGTCCCTGGCCTTGATGGCCTCTAGTAAGACTCGCTCCGTAGGCAGAGCGACGCTTGGGTCTAACCAATTCTCTTGCTCGGCAATGGATCGCAAATTCGCGAGTTTGCGTCTGCCAAGCACATGATCTCGGTTAATACTGCGATTGCTCTCGCGTTGGCGCATCCTATAAAGCGCACTTCGGTATTCCTGCATCTCGATTCTCCGGTTTGCCATAGCTGCCCCTCTGTAATACAAAAGGAACAGTATGGCGGGGTTGATAAGAACCGAAATAGACGAGAATTGGGGGCTAAAGTGGATCCATTAAGCGATCCCGAGGTGGCTCCATTAGGCG
>CAJAYT010000132.1 GCA_903949285.1 uncultured Burkholderiales bacterium | reverse complement strand
ATTCTTGACAGACCACGGCTCTTTAAGATCCAACATTTCTTCATAAAGCTGATTGGTGTTCAATTGAGTCTCACTAACAGTTGGCTAGAAAGACCTTATTTTCCCTCATTCTCAGACCCAAGTTATCCGCAGCGTCTATGCGTTCGTCAAAAGCGACTTCATCCACTACGGATAACCCATAAGTCTAAGAATTCAAGGATTTTTCCCAGTTAATTCGACGATGCCCCGTTTATCTAAATCATCTCCACTTGAAAGCGAGAGATTCGAATTTGCCGTACAAGCTACATTTATAATTAAGCTTATCAATATAAACAATATTTTCATTTATGTATTTTAAACATAAACTTAAATAAAAATTTAAGCCCTCGAAGAATAGCCTTGTAATTATGATAAATATTTTTAATTTAATAATTAAATAAAAAATAGGCTAGGAGCAAGCCAAGACAATTCCGACTAAAAAAATAATACTAATTAGCGCATAATATACGCGACAGGAATGATGACAAAATTGTAATTAAAGTATGAGGATAGCTATTTACGAAGAGGGATAAACTCAGGGTGATTTGAAAGAAATCATTTATCCAAAAGAGGATTAATAGTGCGCAAGGCATCCATATATACTTTCTCTTCAAACATATCAGGCCTATCCAGATATTCCAAAATCCAATCCAAGCTATCCTGCCCCCAAAACACTTGATGATTAATTCGTAAACTGGGGGCGCCAAAGATGCCCTCTTGTGCGGCCTTATTGGTGGAGTCCACTAACGCTAATTTAATGCTTTCATCGCTTGGCTTAGGCGTATCCCATGGCAAATCAATGGCAAGACAGAAATCGCTCCATTCCATTTCTGGATCGTGCCCCTTAGCCCAGACAAAATCAAACGCTTTATCAAGTGTCGCCAAATCAGCATTTATTTGCAGCAATAACCTTTGAGCTGGGGCTGAAGCAAAAGGGTGTCTAGCGGGAAACTTAAACGGTAAATTTAATTTTTGAGCTCTCCACACGCAAAATTGGTATGTATGAGCTCTTTTTTCAAAAACTTCAGCCGGTCCCCGGTTGTTTTGAAGTCGAAATAGACCCGGCAGAAAAATAGGAACCGGAATGATCTCCAATCTATCTTCAAGCACCTTGCGAGATTTAAGAAAAAAATAGGTATAGGGGGAGATGATGTCGTAATAAAAATATGCTTTTGTCTTCATATGAATAATGTCAAAAATTGGTAGCTTTGTTGAATCGCTATGTGTCTATTTAACCCTTTTCGCTGTCCAAGTGCGACATCATTAGTTCTGCATACCGAGTTCCCGAGGCAATCCCTATTGGAAATGATTCATCCAACGAGTGCACCTCTTGCTGACTTAATTTGATATCCAATCCTTTGAGAGAATCCTTTAGTGTTAGAGTTCTCCTACTCCCTACCAGTGGGAATATATCCGCCCCTTTTGCCAATACCCAAGCAATAGCAATCTGAGGGATAGAGGCGTGTTTCTCTTTTGCTAGCTTTCTAAGGGGCTCAAGCAAGGCCAAATTTTGTTTGAGATTATCACCCACAAACCGAGGACTGTGACTTCGAAAGTCACCCTGAACTATGGGTTTAACACCCCAATTGGGATCAAAAAGTCCACGTGAAAGGACACCGTAAGCGGTGATTCCAACCCCGAACTCTCTGCAAGTCTTCAGTACTGATTGCTCAATTCCCCTTGATAGTAGGGAATACTCAATTTGTAAATCCGAGATGGGATGAACTGAGACTGCTCTCTTGATTGTCTCGCTACCCATCTCAGATAGCCCTATATATTTGACGTATCCCGCTTTAACCATGTCTGCGATAGCACCAATGGTTTCCTCGATGGGTACAGTAGGATCTAACCTGGCAGGTCTATAAATATCTATGTATTCAGTTTTAAGTCGCTTTAAACTATAAGCTAAAGATGTCTTTACCGCAGCAGGTCTGCCGTCAAAGCCATGCCAACCACCACTTGGATCCCTTTGAGCTCCAAATTTAACACTTAGCAAATAAGACTCACGAGGAACACCCTCGAGCGCCTCCGCCAGTAAAAGCTCATTATGTCCCATGCCATAAAAATCACCCGTATCAAGTAAATTGACTCCTGACTCAAGAGCTAATTTAACTGTCGCAATGCTCTCTTGTCGATCCGCAGGACCATAGAAATCGGACATTCCCATACAACCTAAGCCGACCAATGAGCTTGAGGGGCCATTTCTGCCAAGATTATTTTTCATAGATTAATTCCAATATTATGCAAATTGTTTGTTGAATCAAAATTAATGCTCAAATTCCTAGTCAAGCATCACCAATCGATCAATATATTTTTTTAGAAATATGTAATGTCTTGAACTCAATTTCTACAATTCTAAAAAAATATAGAAATACATCCAGTACCTCAAAAACCTGTGACACTCCGTGAGCGCAGATTGAATAGCCTTCCAATTAAGTGCTACCAAGGGTAATCCATAGGGAGATTATGCTCTGATTTTAATTCCATTGAAAGCACAATGGAAACCATGAGCAAACCAGAACTATCGAGACCGGCGAGTAAACTTTCAACCCAAGCATTTCTTACATTGCTGTTGATAGGCTTCATAATGGGAGCCAATCATGTTTGTGCAAGGTTTGCATTTAATGATGGTCTAAGTGTGATGACTGCCGTATGGGTAAGATCAAGCGTCACGAGTTTAATTATCTTGGGCTTAATCGTTCTCCAAAGAGTGCCAAGATCCATCTCTAGTTCGCACATTAAGTACTTAATTATCGTAGGAATACTGATCACCATTCAAAGCACAAGCCTGTATGCGTCAGTTGCAAGAATGCCAGTTGCACTAGCACTTCTAGCTTTCAATACTTATCCACTTTTTGTTGCACTCTTGGCTAGATTAATCTACAAGGAAGTCATAGAACAAAAGGTACTATGGTTAATGCCTGTCATTCTCGTTGGACTTGGTTTAGCCCTCGATGTCTTTGGAGTAACAACAGCTGCTGGGGCCTTGGAACAGTGGAGAGTTATTGGCTTGGGTGTTGCATTTGCATTAACTGCGTCACTAAGTTTCTCATTCGCATTACTATTAACCCAGCACCGAACAAGCGGCTTAGACGGACGAATAAGGTCCGTTATAACTTTAGGAATGGTATCTTTATTAACCTTTGCAATTTGTATGGTGCAAGGTGGGCCAGTGTGGCCTCAGCATTTCTCGGGATGGATTGGATTATTATTACTTACCATTCTCTACGGAACGGGGTTCACCATTATGTTCACTGTTTTACCTCGTTTGGGCGCTGTTGGTAACACTTCTATCATGAATGTAGAGCCAGTATGCGCTCTTGTATTGGCCTGGCTTATCTTAGATCAGCACGTATCCATATCCCAAATATTGGGAGCTTTAATTGTTGTGACGGGTGCAATCATCCTCGGACTTCGAAAGTAACCCGATATTCACTTCAAATAGACATTCATCTGAACTTAATTTAAAAACTCTTTTAGTAGATCTAAAACCAAATCTGGAGCCTCTGCCATCAGCGCATGCCCTACGCCTGGAATAATCTCTAACCGTACATCTTTAATTTGCGCGGCTAACTGATGCGCAGCCGTTGCGGAGGTCATTCTGTCCTGCCCTCCCGCAATAATTAAAGTAGGTACGCAAAGTTTATTCAAACCCTCTTGATCGACGCTATAGTTATTACATGCAGCTAAATCAACGTAAAACACGCCTTTATTTTGACGCTCCATCAGCCGTTGGTTAAAGCCTAGCATCCACATCCCTGGAACCGTATTGCGTCCGATTTGAGCCCGAGTTGAATGAGAGAAATTATTAACCATTGAGATTGCTTTTGTCTCGTTATTTTGCGCTGCATCAAGAAGTGCGTCGGATACTGGCATGGGTAGGGAAGTTCCAATTAAAGCCATTTTCTTGATCCGATCAGAAAATGCACGTGCAAACTCTAAAGCAACCAGGGATCCCATGCTGTGGCCAACAATATAGGCTTGTGGGAGATTGAATATGTCTAACAACTGATGAGTCCAGTTGGCAAGCTCCTCAACAGTTTTTAGTGGACTGCCTTCACTCAAGCCGTGCCCAGGTAAATCTGGCGCAAAGGTGTTATAGCCGTGGTGGGCAAACCACCTACTTTGTAAAGCCCAACAAGAGTGATCTTGTTGAGCACCGTGGATAAAGATGATCGAGGGCTTCTCAGAAGAAATCTGAGCTTGAGGATCAGATTTACCCAAATAAACAAATGCACTATGCGCGTTTATGTCGATTTTCATATCACACCCTTGCAGCAGCCGTCAGGCCTTTTTTAAGATCATCGATCAAATCTCTTGGGTCTTCCAGCCCAACGGATAACCTTATTGTCCCTGGATGTATACCTGATAGTATTAAATCTTGATCCGACATTCTGAAATGAGTTGTAGATGCAGGATGAATAACCAGGGACTTGGCGTCACCTACATTGGCGAGATGAGAAAATACATTCAATGCTTCTATGAATCTTTTTCCTGCTGCTCTCCCTCCTTTTAAATTAAACGTAAATACAGACGAGCTCCCTTTCGGTAAAAGTTTCTTGGCCAATTGATGGTCTGGATGACTCTCTAGCTCAGGGTGCACAACCGATGAAACTTCCCCTGCTTCGCCCAACCTCTCTTGTAAATAACCCAATACTGCTCTCGTATTTTCAATATGTCTGGCCATTCGCAAACTCAAAGTTTCCATGCCCTGAAGAATGTGAAAGGCTGACATCGGGCTCAAACAAGCTCCAAAGTCCCTTAGTCCTTCACGCCTTGCTCGTAATAAAAAAGCGGCAACTGTTGATTCATCAGAAAAATTCATTCCATGAAATCCACTGTACTCCTCGGCTAGACCGGGAAACTTTCCACTAGCACGCCAATCAAACTTACCCGAATCAACGACAACTCCACCAATTACAGTGCCGTGCCCACTGAGAAACTTGGTTGCAGAGTGGAAAATTAAATCAGCGCCAAAATCAAAGGGTTTAAGTAAATAAGGTGTGGTAAAAGTTGCATCCACTAATAAGGGAAGGTTATGGGCATGCGCAATATCGGATACCACAGGTATATCTAAAACATCCAAACCTGGATTGCCTAATACCTCGCCAAATAGCAACCTTGTCTCTGGCCTAATTGCTTGTGACCAAGCCAAGGGATCGCGTGGATCGACAAATGTCGTCGTAATTCCAAAACGAGGCAAGGTATACGCAAGTAAATTATGGGATCCACCGTAAAGGGACCTACTCGCAACAATATGCCCGCCAGTGCCCATTAAGGTTGAAATTACCAAATGCAGAGCAGCCTGTCCAGAGGCAACGGCAATGGCGCCCACCCCGCCCTCTAAGGCAGCAATACGCTCCTCAAATACGGCTGTTGTTGGGTTAGAAATTCTAGAGTAAACATGCCCTCCCCTCTCCATGTTAAAAAGTGAGGCCGCTTGATCTGTATCTTGGAACACATAGGAGGTCGTAAGGTAAATGGGCTGAGCTCTGGCACCAAATTCTTGATCGGGTGTTTGACCAGCGTGTAACGACAAAGTATCGAACTTGAATGGCATATTCATTAACCTTTAACTGAATCAGTGTGTTTATTTTTTCAATTAATAAACAAGCTCTTTCTATTGCAAGACTTTACTCTCAACAGCCTCTTTTATTAATCGTTCTGCATCTTCTTTTAAGAGAAATCCCGCTTTCATGGCCCTATTAGTCGCATTCTTTACCGCGTCGACATAACCGTCGTGCGAGACATATCGCTCTTCAAGAGAGAGTCGAGGGTCGCCGCTCAAGCTTCTTTCTTGAGCTGTCCTTGCGAAGGGTATCATTCCCCCAACGTAATCACAAATTTGACCTCGGTGAAAAGGTTTTACGTTGCCGGAGGCGATGTTCCATCCCAAGTAAGTACCAAGGGGTGCATCCAAAAGTACGACAGGCACGCCCCCTAATTCATTACCATCTGCATTTACTTTGGGTGCGTACATCGGCAAAATTTGTTTAATCGCAGGTGGCACGTTGCTAATTTCCCCGAATCCCTCCTCTGCATTGAAATTCTTTCCCCAGTCATAATCTATAAGGGGCATGATGAAATCTGCCTCTGGAGCAGTTGAACGCAATTGGGGGATTGTGGGAAAGCCGATTGCAGTTTTATTTGCTAGGGCTAATGTTTTGTCTTTAAGAGTTGGCCATTGACTCTTGGGCGGTTCAATACCTTTCATGACCCAATTTCTGAAATGAACTCTTAATGCATTCACAGTCTCAGTATGAGGAACGGGATTTAGGGGGTAAAGACCAACACCGTAATTATTTCCTGGGCAGGTGGCGCCCTCTGTAGGTAATCCCACACCAGGTAAACTCGAGTTAAAGCCACCAGTTCCCCCGCCGTGATTAGAGCTAGCAATGTAGTAACGACGAACATTAGACGGTAGGGGCAAATCCGATTTACCATCCGTTCCAACCCATTCTGGTGTTAATTTAAGGGCCCAAACTTCTGCAGAGCCGAAGTGCTCTATTATTTTGGGACAGGTATGGGTTTGTGCGCAACGATCCAACAATCCTATAGATCGACCTCCGCGGGCTTTGTCTTTATAAGGCAACCACCACTGCGGACCTTCGCTCCCAACTTGGTAGAGTTCCAATACACCATCAGGTTGAGCCCATCTAAAATTCAAAGAAATACGTCTTCCTGCAATGATAGGCCAAAGCCCATCGTGAACTTGAGCCCCATCTTCATTCTGATTGAATCCAAGATACAGCCACCCACGAAGGAAATTACCAGATTGAGATACTCCACGGCCAATGCTGTGCGTAACTAAACCAGCTATTGGGTTCGGTGTACCAAAATCATCAACTTTTGAAGTTTTAAAGAAAAAACCTAAATCCCGCCACGCTGCAAATCCAATTCCTAAGACATATGCATCCTCCGAGGGAAATACAACTTGATACAGTTTTGTGATATCAAATCCATTGCGCAAGCATATCTGTGTAGGATCAGGTACGCCCGGAAATGGATTAGACGAGTCACATCTTCCCCAGGACCAGTCTTCTGCTGGGATAGAAGTTTCACCAATGACTTCGCCGCGTGTAGACTCAGCAACTCTGGAAACCAGTTTTGATTGCGACGTGTCGAGTGTAGAGGGTTTATAAGGTACGGGATTAGTTTGAACAATCAAGGGCTGCGAGTTAGGACCACTTCTGTTGACGATTCTCCCAAGAACTTTACCGGAAACAAAGGTACCGTCTAGGTTATGCGCAATCGGCACTTGTAACCAGTGAGACTTATCCACTCCAGCCGTTGATCTTACTGAGGTAGCCCCAGAGTTATCTCCCTGCCAAGCACTCGTCAAATCTATATCGCCGTTTGCTCTTTCTGCAATGACGTTGGCCCGCCTCAAGCCCCTGTTAGGCACTTCGTGCCACATTAAGCCACTTGCTTTGGTAGCATCTAGGGGGCGGGTTAATACAAAGGTGGCTACGTAATGAACTTTACCGTCTTTTTCCTTTGCAAGCTCAATATCATTAATAATTTTGTTCTTTGAGCTCTTCGGATCGATTTCTCCAAAAGCCCTGCCAGCAATTTGCACAGAATCAACGCCGCCCGTCTCGGAAGAAGGCAAAGGCTTTGTTTCGTCCACAATGATTTTTATGACCCTTGCATCAACCGACAAAGGAGAAAAAACGAAAAGAAATATCAATATGCTGATGCAGTTATTTACTTTGCTCATTAAAAAATTATTCATATAATTAAATTCATTTCTCTATAAAAATAGACAATTCAAGATTGTCAAACCATATAGTTGCCTAGCCAACTAAAACAGACCTGTATGAGCACCAAATATCAAAACTCCTTCACCGTAAGTTGCATTCAATAAGAATTTGAAATAACTCTTTAGCATCACACGAAAAATAGTTGCAATATTTATTTCTCTGAATCAACAAGTCCTTTCACAAACCATTTTTGCATTCCAACGACCACCAAAGCTGGGGGCAACATTGCTAATATTGCACAAGCCATAACCAGGTTCCAAGTTATCTGCGTATCGCCCCCAGTACTTAAGTTATGTATTCCCATAACGATAGGATACATTTGCTCATCCGTACTAATCAGTAAGGGCCATAGATATTGATTCCAACCATAGATAAACTGAATCACAAATAATGCAGCAATACTTGTCCTTGAAAGGGGCAACAAAATATGCCATAAGAAACGCCACGGTGAGGCACCGTCCATCTTAGCGGCTTCTGTTAATTCATCTGGCAGAGTTAGAAAAAATTGTCTGAATAAAAAAGTAGCTGTAGCGGATGCCGTCAGAGGAACGATTAATCCAGTATATGTATTAACCAAGCCAAGATCTGCAATTACTTTATAGGTCGGAACAATTCGCACTTCAACTGGCAACATTAGGGTTAGAAAAATACCCCAAAATACTAATTTTCTAAATGGAAATCGGAAATAAACAACTGCGAAGGCGCTCATAATTGAAATCACTATTTTCCCAGTTGCCACACCCACTGCCATTACCAGGCTCACCCAAAGCATTCTGCTTATAAGGAGCCTACTATTAAATCCAGAACCCTCACCGGTGAGAATAGAATAATAATTTTCGAACATCTTTGAGCCAAACCACAAAGGAACAGGGCTTTGAGACATTTCCTGGGCTGAGTGAGTAGACGCAACCAGGGCAAGATAAATGGGAAAAGCAACCACTGCCACACCCAAGCACAAGACAAAATGAGAAAGGTAGTCAAGAATTTTATTTTGCTCAACCATGATTTAATAATTAACTCTGCTCTCAATATAACGAAACTGAATGATCGTCAAAGAAATTACAATAAACATGAGCACTATAGATTGAGCGGCAGATCCACCCAAATCCATAGCTTTAAAACCGTCAAAATAAACTTTATAGATCAGTATTGCAGTATCTTTTCCCGGGCCCCCTTTGGTTGTTGCATCCACGACTCCAAAGGTATCGAAAAAAGCATAAACGGTATTAGCGACTAAGAGAAAAAATGTTGTCGGAGACAATAAAGGTAGTTGTATCGCCCAAAAGCGACGTACAACTGAAGCACCGTCAATTGCAGCAGCCTCTATGAGAGATTTTGGAATATTTTGCAGTCCTGCCAAAAAAAAGAGAAAGTTATACGAAATCTGTTTCCAGACTGATGCAATGACTATCAATATCATTGCATGATTACTATTGAGCAATATATTCCACTGAATACCTAAATTAACCAGTAGGTTGGGTAGTAATCCAATAGAGGGCGCAAATAAAAAAAGCCAGATTATCCCAGCTACAACTGGGGCTACAGCATAAGGCAATATCAGCAGTGTTCTATAAATATACTTACCGCGTACCACACGGTCTGCAAAAAAAGCTAATAACAAGGATATAGAGATTCCAGAAAGAGCTACGGATACAGAAAAAATAGCCGTAGTTTTAAATGAAGCCAGGTAAGACTCATCTTGCCATAACGCTCGAAAATTATCTAAACCCGACCACTCGACTGAACTTCCAAATGGGTCCGATTGCTGAAATGATTGAACTAACGCCTGACCTGCTGGCCAGAAGAAAAAAACGAGAACAATAAAAATCTGGGGAGCTATCAATACCCAAGGTATCCAAGATGATTGGAAGAAAACCTTTTTATCATTACTCAAAATCTAGACACCCAAAAACAAGGGGCTTTATGAGCCCCTTTTGATTTTTATGATTGTTATTTATTGGCTTTTTCAAACTTATCCAACAATTCGTTACCACGCTTTGCAATATTTTCCAAGGCATCCTTGGCTGATTTCTTGCCCGCCCAAACCTGCTCTAGCTCTTCATCCTCTATAGAGCGTATTTGAACATAGTTACCAAGTCGAATTCCCCGAGATTTATCAGTGGTTTTACGGATCATCTGATTGACAGCCACATCAGTTCCTGGATTTTGTTTATAAAAGCCGGACTCATCAGTCAATTTAAACGCGGCCAAAGTAACGGGCAAATACCCAGTCCGCTTGTGGTTTGCTGATTGCACTGCAGGACTGGATAAATAGTTAAAGAAAGAGGCGACACCTTTGTATTCTTCTGGTTTCTTGCCTGCGAAAGTCCACAAACTTGCGCCTCCAATCACCGTATTTTGAGGAGCACCGGGGACATCTGGGTAATAAGGCAGCGTTCCAACTGCAAACTTAAATTTGGCATTCTTGCTTACTCCAGCATAAATTGATGAAGAGCCAAAGGTAATAGCGCACTCACCAGAAATAAAATTTGCATCAGGACTATTTCCTCTACCCTTGTAAACAAATAGGCCTTGTTGGGACATATTAGCTAAATTTTCAATATGTCTGATCAATAAAGGCGAGTTTGAGACTAAGCGCGCGTCCATGCCCAACAAACCATTACCTTTTGTTGCGAATTCACTGTTGTGCCAAGTTGAAAAACTCTCAAGTTGAGTCCATCCCTGCCAAGAAGTTGTTACTGGGCATGTGTGTCCACTGGCTTTCAATTTTCCGGCAACTAATGCAATCTCTGGCCAAGTTTGAGGTAATTTGTCTGTTGAAATTCCTGCGGCTTTGAGGGCGTCCAGATTGACCCACATGACCGTGGTGGAGCTATTGAAAGGGAAGGACATCATTTGGCCACTGGGCGCGGTGTAATATCCAGAAATTGCTGGCACATATGATTTAGGATCAAATTTATAGCCTGCATCTCGCATTAACTTATCTACAGGTACCACGACTCCTTTAGACGACATCATGGTGGAGGTACCAACCTCAAATACTTGCAGTATGTTAGGAGCATTGCCTGCACGAAACGCCGCAATAGCTGCAGTCATGGCTTCATCGTAACTGCCTTTAAAAACTGGAACTACTTTGTAGTCCTTTTGATTTGCATTAAAGTCCTTTGCAATGTCATTAACCCAGTCTCCCAGAGCCCCAGACATTGAATGCCACCAAATTATTTCTGTCTCCGCATGGCCTAATACACAACTAAATGCCAATGCAAAGAGGAGTAAAGTCTTTTTAAGATACATGGTTTTCCTTTGGTAACTGAGTCAATATCGGTTAAGTTTATTACACATATTTGCTGAAATATGAAGCAAAGATGACAATCGGTAATGACTGAGTCAAGTATTTAGTCATTATTTTCGAAATCTTGGCTATTCAATTGTGCAAATCAAAGAATCAAAATTACAAACGATTTGATGGAAAAATATCAACGCGGTCAGTAATTATTCCGTCTATACCCATTCCATGGAGCCGCCCTACGACCTCGTTTTGATTAACCGTATAACTAAGAGTTTTTAATCCAAGTTGCTTCGCACTAGTGATTCGTTCGCTAGTCCATACGTCATAATGACAAACTAGGACTTGACAGCCAAGGGTTTTAGCCGAAATTAAAGTATCTACCTCCCAGTTGTGCGCCAAAAGACCGATCGCGAGCTTGGGCGCTACTTCTTTGGCACTGGTAAGTGAGGCGACGCTGAATGAGGTTAGCAAGGGTTTTTTAGGATGACTCGCCCATAACTTTTCAGCATATTGCGCTACTATTCGCCCCGTTTCATCATCGTGACCGGGTGTCGGTTTAATCTCAATATTAAGATCGTAATTGTTTGCAATACAAAACTGAGCTATCTCGCTAAGCGTTGGAATTCCCTCCCCCTTAAACTGACTGGAGTGCCACGCCCCTGCATCAAGTTTTTGTAATTCACTCCAAGGCTTTGATCCTGCGATACCAATTCCGTTTGTAGTTCGTTCCAACTCGGCGTCATGCAATAAGAACGGAACATTATCAGAACTCAACTTGACATCACACTCAAACATTGTGTAGCCATAATCTGCGCCTAGCTTAAAAGCGGCAAGTGTATTTTCTGGCGCCAAGCGACCAGAACCTCTATGCGCTATCCAATACGGATAGGTCCAATTTGATGCGGTGATTTCTATACCCCTAAGAAACGTTCTTCATCGAAATTTTACTTTGGCAACCAATGATCTAGACAAGTCAATGAGTACTTGGGGACATAGCACTTTCGCTTTGAATATCTACTGTTGTTACTCTTTCCTTAAATGACCCCAGTATCGATGACAAGAATTCCAGTTCAACACGCGCCCACACAGGGTTTACCCGCAGTTGAAAATTAATAACAATGAATTAAAACTGCGATTAGTGTCGTCGCAAAATTGCCTGGCTGACAGCGAATTCCCAGTTTTGCATGTGTTCTTCAGCCTTCAATCTATCAATTGAGGGAAGGAAACGTTTTTCTTCCCTCCACAGATTGGATAATTCCTCTGTGTTTTTAAACACGCCTGCTCCTAATCCTGCCAGGTAAGCGGCCCCTAGTGAAGTAGTCTCAGTCACAACAGGTCGAACCACGGGTATGCCTAGCAGATCTGCCTGAAACTGCATCAATAAATCATTTACACACGCCCCACCATCTACTCTCAACTCTTTTAAGGGTTCCCCACCTGATTGCACACAATCCAAGCTCATCGCTTTTAATATGGCCGCACTTTGAAATGCAATACTCTCAAGGGCTGCACGGGCTATGTGTGCAATAGTCGTTCCACGTGTTAGCCCACTGATCAGACCGCGGGCATCAGCGTTCCAATATGGAGCCCCCAGTCCGGTAAAACCAGGCACAAAAAAAACGCCACCCGAATCTGAGACTGTTTCTGCTAACTTTTGAACCTGTGTGCTTTCCTTTATGGCTTGTAATCCATCCCTAAGCCACTGGACCACAGCCCCGCCAATGAATACACTTCCCTCAATTGCAAAAGAAGTTTGTCTATCGATTTGAGCAGCGCTAGTGGTAAGAAGATTGTTTTTAGAAATCTGAAAATTATCACCCGTATGCATCAACATAAAACACCCTGTACCGTAAGTATTCTTTGCCATGCCGGCCTTAAAACAGGCCTGACCAAATAGGGCACTTTGTTGGTCTCCGGCAATACCTGAGACCACAATGCTTTGCCCTAAAAATTCGGTATCAATTTCTGCGAATGCGAAGACAGATGGATGTACTGTTGGCATCATACTTAATGGAATATCCAGCATCTCAAGTAGTCGCGTATCCCATTTGTTGGTCCGAATATCAAATAGCATGGTCCGTGATGCATTACTTACATCAGTTGCGTGCACTCGCCCCTTTGTAAGCCTCCACAACAGCCAACTATCAATGGTTCCAAATGCAAGCTCCCCACGATTTGCACGATCTAAGGCACCAGGAACATTGTCAAGTAACCATTTCAATTTAGTTGCTGAAAAATAGGCATCAACGATTAACCCAGTTTTTTCTTGAATGTATGCAGCGGATCCGCTCGACCTGAGCTCACTACAAGTAGGCTCCGATCTCCTATCTTGCCAAACGATAGCGTTATGAATGGGGTTACCTGTTAGACGATCCCATACCACTGTAGTCTCTCTTTGATTGGTTATTCCAATAGCTTTAATTTGGCCAGGCTTGAGACCCGATTTCGACAGCGCTACTCTTGCAGTATGGAGTTGCGAACTCCAAATTTCCTCTGGATCGTGCTCTACCCATCCTGCTACAGGATAAATTTGTGAAAATTCTTGCTGGGACGAGGAGACAATGTGCCCTCGTTCATCAAAAATGATACTCCGCGAACTTGAAGTGCCCTGGTCAAGAGTCAATATAAAAGACATGATAATTAAGTGAGAATAATTTCAAAGCTCAACAGATGTAAGCACCACTCCCCCGTTCTAGGTCAAGTTTGAGCACTCACTTGTTAACTGGGAACCAGAGGCATGTCAAATCAGAAAATGGAGGAAGACAAGGAGGAACGAACGAGATGGTGTAAAAACTTAAAAAAGTACCTATCGTTTAATGATCTGATCTAAATTTTTCTTCTCTCTAAACCTCAAGCCATTCTTTGCGAATGGATTCATTTGATTTTAAAGATGCAGCCGATCCTTCAAAAACAATTTTTCCATGCCCCATCACAAGTACCCGGTTGGAAATGTCTAGGGCAATTGTTAGCTTTTGTTCAATCAGCAAAATAGCCAATCCCTTATCCCTCAATAACAAAAGATTTTGCTTAACAAGCTCTACAATTTTAGGTGCTAAGCCTTCTGTAGGCTCATCAATGATGATCAAAGAGGGGTTCCCCATCAGCGTGCGTGAAAGGGTGAGCATTTGTTGTTCGCCTCCAGAAAGAACGCCTGCTGGAACAAATTCTCGCTCTTTAAGTCTTGGGAACATAGAGAAAATATCCTCAAAACTCCACTGAGCAAAGGTTGATGAGGGACTACGCTTTTGAACTCCTAAAGATAGATTTTGTTGAACAGTTAAATTAGGAAATATCTCACGTGATTCGGGGACGTATCCAACACCTAACCGAGCTATTTGAAACGGCTTGAATGTTGCGAGTGATTGTGAATTCCATTCTATTGCGCCCGACCACTCCACCTGCCCCACTATGGACTTGGCCAAGGTGGAACGACCGGAGCCATTTCTTCCCAATAGAGATACAATTTCGCCAGCATTTACACTCATCTCGACCCCGTGAAGAATGTGGCTTTTGCCGTAATAGGCATGCAGATCAGATATCTTAAGCATATGAAGTCACCTTATTCAAGCTGGCACCCCTAAATACGCCTCTTGAACAGCTTTGTTTGCACGGATATTAGCAGGAGTATCAAAGGCAATAATTTCTCCGTACACGAGAACTGCAATTTTATCGGCTAGTCCAAATACCACACCCATATCGTGTTCAACTGTTAAGAGTGTCTTACCTTTAGTCACCTCAATGATTAACTCCAAAAAGTGAGCAGTCTCTGGATTACTCATGCCAGCAGTAGGCTCATCCAGTAAGATCACATTGGACCCAGACCCAAGAGTAACTCCGATCTCAAGTGCCCTTTGCTCTGCATAACTCAGTTGACTGACAGAGATATCGCGCTTTTGGTCTAATCTTAATGCATGCAACAATTCATACGCTCGCTCATTTACATCTTGCATTGCGCTCAGTAGCTTAAGGTTGTAGTAGGTGTGACCTAAACTCCAAAGCACAGAGCAAGATAAATTCTCAAAGACGCTGAGATTAGGAAAAAGGTTAGTTATCTGAAAACTTCTTGCCAATCCAAGTCGGTTGATTTCGAATGGCTTCTTACCGTGTATGGGTACCCCATTGAGCAGTACTTCGCCACTCGTAGGTCCAAATTGACCACTAATCAAATTAAAAAGGGTAGACTTACCCGCACCATTCGGGCCAATAATGGCCACTCGCTCTCCAGGCAAAACCGATAAGTTCAAATCTCGTATGATCTTTGTTTGACCAAAGTTCTTACAAAGATGATTGATTTCGAGTGAGAATTCGCTCATAAATTTACACCCAACGTGGTTTGCTCTGTACTAGACGCAGTTTGCCGTAGATTGTCTTTGATTAATTCAGACAGTTCTGAGCTACAAGTCGAAGTTGAACGTTTAATCAGATGAAAGACAGCGTAACTTATCACCCCCCCTGTAGCACCTAACAACCAAACATAAGGATCAGTTGGATTAATTTGTAATCCTGCAAATACCATATCAAAACTTATGTCGTCGGTGAGTTGAAGTTGATAAAGCATCTCAATAATCAAACTCAAACTCATCACAAGCGGAATTAAAGAGAGTAACAATAACAAGTAGTGAAGCCACAGCCCGTAGAAGCGATGCAGTACAAGCCTCCCCTCAAGCGATCCCAACCGGCTTAACTGAAAGACCTTACGCATAAGGTTCGTGTTGTCAACAATGACTCCGGCTATACCACCTGGTAAATGAAGGACGCTCATGAAAAAAATTAATCCTAAATATAAAAGCCAAGCTTTTGTTAATTTAGAGAATAAGTTGTAGGTAAGCACAAGCAATGATGCGCCGATTATTGGCCCAAAGAATACATTGATCCCCCCCAAGTACGTGAACAAGATGTAAGCGCCAGAACGGACGGGCCCAACAACTTCACTGTTTACAAGCTCAAAGTTTATTGCAGAAAGTCCACCCGCGACACCAGCAAAGAATCCTGAAACTGTGAATGTAATCCACCGAATATGAGCAGTGTTGTAGCCTAAAAACTCAACACGAACTGGATTGTCCCTCACAGCATTGAGCAATTTACCCAAAGGAGTTTTAGTGAAAAAATAAATAAGTGCTACACATGCGAAGCAATAAGTAGCGATTAAATAATATACCTGTAGTTGCGAGCCGTAAGTTATGCCAAAAAACGAATGTCCCGTGACTCGGTTGCCTGACAGTCCAGCCTCGCCACCAAAGAAGTCAGAAAACATGAGTGCCATAGAAGCAATAAGCTCTGAGGTCCCAAGGGTTATCATTGCAAAAGTAGTACCCGATTTTCTTGTGCTTACAAAGCCTAACAAAAAAGCAAGTGCCAATGAACCTATTCCACCCAAAAGTGGAAGCAACGTGACGGGTACAAAATAATCAGTCTTTCCCCATGCATTGAGTGCATGCATCGCAAAATAGCCCCCCATACCTGTATAGACAGCATGGCCAAAGCTCAGCATTCCTCCCTCACCTAACAACAGATTAAACGAAAGGCAGGAAATAATCACAATTCCAATTTGAGAAATAATGGCGAGCGAAAAATTAGAAGTGAAAAATTGAGGCGCTAAAAGTAAGACTGCAACAAACAGGAGCCAAATCAGTTTTCCTTCTAAATTTATAGGTCTTATCTGCGTCATTACTTTGCCCCTAACAATCCACTGGGTCTAAAAATAAGTATTAAGACAAGTAGCAAATATGGCAACATAGGCGCAATTTGTGAGATAGACAAATTGAAAATTGAACTATGGCTTAGACTTGCACTTAAGTTAATTCCTAAATTCGCAAATACGTTAAGCAAAGTTGTGTCGATGGAGACCGCATAAGTTTGAATAATTCCAATCAAAAGGGAAGCTAAAAAGGATCCAATCAATGATCCTATTCCACCAACTACTACAACAACAAAAATAACAGAACCAACTGTCTCTGCCATAGCTGGCTCAGTAATGAAAGTGCTACCTCCGATGACACCCGCAAGCCCTGCAAGCGCAGTGCCGATCCCAAATACCAGCATCAACACACTAGGTACGTCGTGACCAAGGGCCTCAACCATATGCGGATAGGACAAAGCCGCCTTGATAATTAGTCCGAGTCGTGTATAGGTGAGGATTATCCAAAGGAGGATAACCATCAATACAGCGGTCAACATAATAAAAAACCTATTGATTGGGAACGGTGTGCACTGAACGGTATCGGTGGCGGAATTAGACACGCTTACAGTTTCAGCTGCATTTAACTTACACAAGCTATTGAGTAGATCGGTCCCTTCCCACCGCCAAATCCACTGGATATGGTGGGCTTGATCACTGACCAGGGTCACGAAGGGGCCCTGCAACTCAAGGGGAGGAGTAAAAGCAACAGTGGATCGACCCCAAATGATTTGAACGATTTCCAGAACCAAATAAGATAAACCGAAGGTCAAAAGTAATTCAGGTACATGCCCCCCCGAGTAGACCTTTCGTAATGCGTAGCGTTCAAAGAGTGCTCCAAGCAACCCCATTAAAACAGGAGCTATGAGTAAAGCTGGCCAAAAACCAACATACTGACTTATAGCAAAGCCTGCATAAGCACCCAGCATATAAAAGGATGCGTGAGCAAAATTAAGCACCCCCATCATACTGAAGATAAGCGTTAAACCCGCACTCAGCATAAAAAGCAGCAACCCGTAGCTCAACCCATTGAGCAATGAGATAACGTAAAACTCCATTTGGTGCCCTATTGTCTTGGACTACAACGCACGAGCCCATTGGGTGGGCTCGGTCTTATTAATAAACACCATTAAAAACATGGCTCTAGAGTACGTTGCAGATTAAGGCATTTTCATATTACAAGTTGTTGGAGTGCTAGACACATAGGGCTCAAAGGTTTTAACGACTGCCAGAGTCATGCCGGTGCTCTCGGGACTGTAAGGGAACTTCTTATCTGTTTTCTGCCATACAGAAATATACAGAGGTTGTTGGAGCTGATGATCGTACTTTCTCATCTCGAGTGCCCCGTTAACGCTATCAAAATGTAGACCGTGGAGTTGAGCAGCCACTTTAACAGGATCCGTTGATTGTGCCTTATTCATTGCCAAGCTCAGCGCATTGAAAATATGAACAACTGCAGGGATGTACAGATCGTCATTGAATCGTTTTTTGTACTCAGCCATCAACGAGTCCATCTTTGGACCCATGGCGTATGAGCCGTTGGAGACTTGATAAATCTTGCCAGCTCCTGACATGCCGATGGCTGTCGGTGTACCCGTGGTGTTTACATAGTAGGTATAAAACTTACCCGTGTACCCACCCTCGTTTGCGGCCTTAATGAGAAGTGCCAAATCGCTACCCCAATTACCAGTAATCACTGTATCAGCACCGGAGGCTTTAATTTTTGCAATATAGGGAGTAAAGTCCCTGACCTTTGCTAGCGGGTGAAAATCCTCTCCTACTATTTGTATGTCTGGTCGTTTGACGGCCAGATTTTCTTTAGCATACTTTGCAACTTGGTGGCCATGAGAGTAATCTTGGTTGAAGAGGAATACTTTCTTAATATCGCGTTGATCTTTCATAAAAGTGGTCAGCGCTTCAATTTTCATAGATGTATCAGCATCAAATCTAAAGTGCCAGTAACTGCACTTTGAATTGGTGTAATCAGGATCTACTGCTGCGTAATTTAAATATACAACTTCCTTACCCGGATTACGTTCATTATTTTTATTAACTGCTTCTATGATTGCGCCAGCAACCGCAGAGCCGTTACCTTGAACGACATAATGAATTCCCTGATCAACCGCAGATGTAACCGCGTTGATACTCTCTGCTGGACTGAGTTTATTGTCAATTCCGATAATTTCAAATTTAACACCAGCAGAATTGGATTTGTTGAATTCCTCTGCCAGGAATTTAAAGCTCTTGAGGCCGTTGCTCCCCACGGGAGCCATTAGACCCGACAATGGGTCAATCCAGGCGATCTTTACAGTCTCCCCCTTTTGGGCAAAGGCACTGGGATTGAGTATCAGGAAAGTTGTTATGAGTAAAAAATATTTTAATTTAATCATTGAATTTGACCCGGTTAAATTTAAAAAAACTCTCAAGGCTGAAGCCTATTCTTTTTTATGTTGTTTGCGTTAGAGGGTTAGCCCTACCCACTCACGTATTTTCAGCGGTAACATTAAAAGTGAAATTAAAAATTAATAGGGTTTATTCGAAGGTCTTGAGCAACGAATTAGCGCTATATTGGCATGATATTTATTTGATTTTTCCAACACCTTTTAAGCAGTTGGGGAATTAGGATTTTAAGATTCTTGAAATAAAAATGTAAAACAGATCAATAACAGTTAATTGAAATATTCACGCCATGAATTCTGTTTTTTAAAATTCACAGTAAACGAAGTGCATGAGCCGTTGACGTCCCAATTCATTTCTAAGAAAAGCAATGCCTATACCGATTTGTTCAAACTTCGTTTTTAAACTTTTAAATAATAATAAGGAGCATCTATGAGCTTGGTAACGTCTAGCTTGAGTCAGCATGTCCAAGTCATTACATTACTCAACCCACCTGTTAACAGTTTGGGACTTCAACTCAGACGAGACTTGGTGCAGGCATTAAATTTGGCAATGGCAGATCCTACTGTGCAAGCAGTATTGCTGACTGGAAGTGAAAAAGCCTTTAGCGCTGGTGCAGATATTAAAGAATTCACCACCGCGTCTGCGAATTCAGACCCCAACTTGCTAACAGTCATAGATCTGATCGAACATGCACCCAAATTAGTGATCGCTGCTATTAAGGGAACCTGCATGGGAGGGGGATTTGAGTTGGCTCTAGGATGTCACTACCGAGTTTGTTCGAATAATGCTAATTTTGCCCTACCGGAGATTAAATTGGGCCTGATACCAGGTGCTGGGGGTACTCAAAAATTACCCCGCCTGATTAATCTTGAGGAGGCGCTAAACATAATGTTAAAAGGAGAACCTTTTGGCAGCGCTCAGGCTCAAAAACTCGGCGTAGTGGATCAACTTATTGAAGGAGACTTTATAAGTAATTCAGTTCTCTTTGCACAAAAACTAATCAGCGATAAAAAACCACTTCAACGCATCAGAGATTCCAAAGTCAAATACCCTAACGCTCAGGCCTATTTAGATTTTGCCAAAACAACACTCAAGGCCATCTCGCCCAACTACCCTGCACCACTTGCCTTGATTGAGAGTTTAAAGAGCGCTTGCATGGACCCTTTCACCCTCGGTATGCAAACCGAAAGGAAGTTGTTCATGGATTTGATGAATACACCTCAGTGCAGGGCTTTGCGTCACGCCTTTGTTGCTCAACGCACTTGTAACAAAATACCCGATATCCCAGAGGAAACTCCCACGCGTCCTATCAACTCAGTTGGGGTTATTGGTGCGGGAACAATGGGCGGGGGAATAGCGATGAATTTTCTGAATGCAGGTATCCCTGTTACTTTGCTTGATTCTAAAGAAGATACATTGAAAAAAGGTATTTCGATTATTCGAAAAAATTACGAGAATAGTCAACAAAAGGGCAAGTTATCGCAGACCGATTTTGATGCAAGGATGGGTCTGCTGACACCAACCCTCAAGATGAAGGACTTGGCGCAGTGTGATTTAGTGATAGAAGCTGTTTTTGAGGAAATATCCGTTAAGGAACAGGTCTTCAAAGAATTAGATCAATTGATGAAACCAGGTGCAATTTTGGCGACAAACACATCAACACTTGATGTGGATCGGATTGCCTCTTTTACCAGTAGACCCAGTAGTGTGATTGGGTGCCATTTCTTCAGTCCTGCGAATGTGATGAAGTTACTGGAAGTTGTACGAGGCAAGGAGACAGCTAAGGAAGTCATTGCGACTATCATGAAGTTATCAAAAACCATCAAGAAAACAGCTGTTGTCTCAGGCGTGTGTGATGGTTTTATTGGTAACCGTATGCTGGAGCACTACATCCGAATGGCGGTTATCTTAGTGGAACAAGGGGCTACGCCCTCCCAAGTGGATAAAGCTTTGGAGAATTGGGGCATGATCATGGGCCCTTTTAGGATGAGCGACTTGGCGGGCAACGACATCGGGTGGGCAATCCGAAAAAGACGTTACATAGAAAAGCCCCAGGTCATTTACTCAAGGCTTGCAGATGCCATCTGTGAAGCTGGGCGGTTTGGACAAAAAGTGGGACAAGGTTGGTATAAATATGAACCCAGCAACCGCAAGCCCCTTGCTGATCCAGCCGTTACCCAAATTATTGAGGAATTCCGTAGTAAAAACAATATCAAAACACGGGTATTCACAGACGCTGAGATCATTGAACGCACTATCTACGCACTGATTAACGAGGGTGCTCGACTCCTTGAGGAAGGCATTGCGTTGCGTGGTAGCGATATTGATGTGGTCTACCTAACGGGTTACGGATTCCCTGCGTTTAGGGGGGGACCAATGAAATACGCAGATGAGATAGGATTGGTGAGGGTTAGTGCTGCGATGATGCGAATCTTTGAGGAGTCTAACGATCCCTTTTGGCAGCCTGCATCACTCTTACAAAAAAGTATCAACCAGGGCTCAGCCCTAAGCTGATCACTTTAATATTCTAGTTAATAAGTTTAAACCTCTGAATACCAAACAGGAGAATTCCTTGAACCGTGCCGTAATCCTCTCCACAGCTCGTACCGGATTAGCAAAATCTTGGAAAGGGGCGTTCAATATGACTCATGGAGCTACGCTTGGTGCGCACAGCGTCAGCGCTGCTGTCGAGCGAGCAAAGATCGACCCCAGTGAGGTGGAGGATGTGCTCATTGGGTGTGCCACGCCAGAGGGAGCAACAGGGGCAAATATTGCCAGACAAATTGCACTCAAAGCGGGGCTGCCTGTGAGCGTAGCAGGAGTCACCATCAATCGCTTTTGCTCCTCTGGACTCCAAGCTATAGCAATGGCTGCTCACCAAGTTATGGTTGAGTCCGCACCAGTTGTTGTCGCAGGTGGAGTAGAGTCAATCTCCTGTGTCCAGCAGCAGATGAATTTACACATGTTGCGTGATCCTGAACTTGCAGCCCAAAAGCCGGAGATTTACTGGAACATGCTTCAAACTGCAGAGCAGGTCGCAAAGCGTTACAACATAGGCAAGGACAGACAAGACCAATACGGAGTGAGGAGTCAACAAAGAGCAGCCAAAGCACAGGCTGAGGGTCTCTTTGATCAAGAAATTGTCCCTATGAAAGTGACGATGGGGGTGGCCGACCCAAAAACACAACGAATCATGACTCGCGAAGTCACAATAAGTAGCGACGAGGGAATAAGAGCTGATACGACGATGGAAGCGGTTTCCAAAATTCGCTCAGCCCTGCCCGGGGGAGTCATTACAGCTGGAAATGCAAGTCAATTCTCAGATGGATCTAGTGCGGTTGTAGTTGCGGATGAGAAGTTTGCTGAAAGACGTGGTTTGCAGCCACTGGGTATTTTCAAAGGATTCGCAGTCGCAGGGTGTGAACCCGATGAAATGGGAATTGGTCCCGTATTTGCTGTTCCCAGACTATTGGAGCGAAATGGACTTAAGGTCAGCGATATTGGTCTTTGGGAGCTAAACGAAGCATTTGCGGTGCAGGTGCTTTATTGTCAAGAAAAACTAGGTATTGATGACTCAATTTTGAACGTAAACGGAGGGGCAATTGCAGTAGGACATCCTTACGGCGTATCAGGTGCACGATTGGTAGGTCACGCTCTTATCGAGGGAAAAAGGAGAGGTGTAAAACACGTAGTCGTTACGATGTGCATTGGAGGCGGGCAAGGTGCCGCTGGACTTTTTGAAGTCTGTTGAAAGCGGATTGAAAATATGCATTAACTGCATTACTAAATAGAGGCTTACAAAGTTATGTCCGATCTTCATTTCTCCTTTTGGCCCAAAAATCATCCAAAAGAATTGGAACTTCCCCAAACCTCGATTTGGCAAAATATACAAGCAACTGCCAAACGGGTTCCTGATAAAAACTTCATCCTTTATTACGATACTCCAATAACCTTTAGCGAGTTTAAGAACGAGTGCGAGGATTTGGCAGGCTACTTACATCAAGACTGCGGCATAAATAAAGGGGACCGTGTACTTCTGTTTATGCAAAACTGTCCACAGTTTCTAATTTCATACTACGCAGTACTCAGAATTAACGCAGTGGTTGTGCCAATCAACCCGATGAATTTGACTCTAGAGCTCGAACACTACATCGAGGACTGCGGATCTAACACCATTGTTGTTTCTCAAGAACTTTTACCTCAAGTCCTCCCTATTCTTTCGCAAAAACCCAGTTTACTCAAGCACGTCATTGTGAGCTGTTACCAGGACTACCTTCTTCGTCCAACAGACCTTCGCCTCCCTGAATTTTTGAAGACGCCCAAAAATACTTTGGTAAATGAGCGATCCAGCAATCCGGGGCTTGTTCTTTGGCAAGACGCACTAAAGTCACGCATCACGCCCCCGCCCCACAACTGGACACCGGATGATCTATGTGTAATGCCCTACACCTCAGGCACCACCGGTAAGCCCAAAGGCTGCATGCACACACACCAAACAGTGATGTCCACCATCATTGCAAGTGAGCATTGGTTTAATGCGAAAAGCGAGGATATTCGCCTGGCAGTTCTCCCTCAGTTTCACGTAACGGGTATGCAAAGCGGAATGAACTGCCCTGTTTATGCTGGCTCCACCATCGTCCTCTTATCAAGATGGGACCGGGAGTTAGCTGCCCAGTGCATCCAGCGCTACAAAGTCACCTCCTTTAGCTGCATACCTACGATGGTTGTTGATTTCCTTGCCAATCCAAATCTAGCCCAGTATGACCTGAGCTCTTTGGTAAGGATGAACGGGGGCGGCACTGCCATGCCCCAAGCCATTGCGGAGAAACTACTGGAGATGGGATTAACTTTTATTGAGGGTTACGGCTTGTCGGAGACGATAGCACCCAGTCATATCAATCCGCCCCACCGCGCTAAAAAACAGTGTCTGGGGATTCCTATTTACGGAGTTGATTCTTTTATTGTTGATCCAACAACTCTAGAGCGTGTACCCCACGGCGAGTCGGGAGAGATTGTGATCAGCGGTCCACAGGTATTCAAAGGCTACTGGAACAGGCCTCATGACACTGAAGCAGCCTTGATTAACATCAACGGAAGAATCTACCTTAGAACTGGAGATTTGGCACGGGAGGACGAGGACGGGTATTTTTTCATGGTGGACCGTTTGAAGCGGATGATAAACGCTTCAGGCTATAAGGTTTGGCCAGCGGAGGTGGAGTTAATGTTATACCGTCACCCCTCAATTCAGGAGGCTTGTGTCATCTCAACCAAGGATGCCTACAGAGGTGAAACGGTTAAGGCACTTATCGTGCTCAAAGCTGACGCTAAGGGAAAAACTAAAGCGGAAGAAATCATTCATTGGTGCCAACAAGAGATGGCGGCTTATAAGGCACCCAAACTGATTGAATTTGTCGACACGCTACCCAAATCAGGTTCCGGTAAGATTTTATGGCGTCAATTGCAAGATGTCGAGATCAGTAAGAATCACCTCGACTAAACAATGGCTTGATCAGCTAAACAGATTTTTTTAAATTGGTTTAATATTTTCACACTATGAACTCATTACAGTCTTGTCACCCAGACGAACAAAAATACCGACTTCAATTAGCCGCTTGTTACCGTATTTTTGTACTCATGGGTTGGACAGAAATGATCTACAACCATATCACTCTTAGACTTCCACCCTCGGTCTGCGGTGATGAGGCCCACTTCTTAATCAATCCCTTTGGACTACATTACAGCGAGATCACAGCTAGTAATTTAGTCAAAATTGACTTAGAGGGTAATATTTTAGATAACTCCACTTACCCCATCAATCCGGCTGGCCTGGTACTTCACAGCGCAATGCACGCGAATATAACCGGTGCGCATTGCATCATGCACACCCATACAACAGCAGGAGTCGCGGTTGCGTGTATGAAAGATGGACTTGATCAAAGCAATTTTTACAGCGCACAACTTCATAACCTTGTCGCCTATCATGACTTTGAGGGAATTACAATTGATCCCCAGGAGGCGCCTAGACTCATTAACAGTATCGGGACAAGACCAGCAGTCATCCTAAGGAATCATGGTTTGCTAGCTTGGGGCGAGACACTTCCCCTCACTTTCTCTGTTCTTTGGACTTTACAAAGAGCCTGTGAAATACAAGTTGCCACTTCGAGTATGGGGCCAACCCTCAAAATAAGCGACGCTATCGCTGCTAAGGCAACAAAAGATTCGTTTCAATTTGATTTAGCAAAGGGCGCCGGTCAAGACCTTTTTGATAGTCTTGTGCGCCGTGTTGACAAACTAGATAGCAGCTATCGCTCTTAAAGATATCCAAAAGGGTTTGAGGCTGGTTAAGGAATTATTCTTAAACCTTAACCAACCTTACACGACAGTTAATCTGCGCT
>CAJAYT010000131.1 GCA_903949285.1 uncultured Burkholderiales bacterium | reverse complement strand
CTGGCGCTCAGCGCTACACCCTGTGCGTGATTGCCGGCGGAGGCGCATATCACGCCCTTACGAAGCTCTGCGGGGCTTAGGTGGGCCATCTTGTTGTAAGCGCCGCGTAGTTTGAAGCTAAAGACGGATTGCTGGTCCTCTCTTTTTAAAAGGACCGTGTTGTGAAGGCGTTTGCTTAAACTTGGAGCAATATCCAGTGCTGATTCTTTTGCAACGTCGTAGACCTTTGCGTTTAAGATTTTTTGCAGATAATCAATTTTGGGGACTCTGGCTTTTATGACCATGGGGTTTGTGTTCTTTGTGTTCTTGGGGTTAAAGGGATAAATGCACAGATGAATTTGGGTAATCCCAAGGAGTGCTAGTGAAGTGGCAAGTTTGTGCGTGCTGAGATTTTGTGCCCATTCAGCTCAGCCTTAGAATCAAGACTCAAGACGGGTTTGTTCTGCGTGTCCTGTGTGTTGGAATAAAACTCGATTTGTGAGTATAGTACCGGGTAATTGTGCGTGTTTGATCATCGTCAAACACGCATGAACTGAATTTTTTAACTTGCCTTTATCAACTTTCCCCTTTTGACTTACCCTTTTTAACTTAACCTTTGAAATGTGACATTCACTCTTTTATCGCTCAATAAAACCAGTGATGTGCCGATTTAACAAAGCTTGCTTCTTAAAATTGTGCGTGCAGGTTCAATTTCTGAATTCTTAAATTAAATTTTCCCCTCTTTCCCTCTAATTCCCTCCAATGAGTTCCGATTCCCCGCCACTGAACTTGCCCCCCGTTGAGCCCAGCGCTACCCAAGAGATTTTTGCGGGTCTGCAATCGAACGCCGTGGAGGATGCATTAACCAGCGGCCTGGGGCGTGGTCAACCTCAGTCAAGCGATATGGTAGTCGTCTTGTTGCACGGCCTGTGTAGTTCGCCCCAGGAATTGCTCTCGGTTGACGAGGCGGTCAAGGGGGCTGGTTACGCAACCGTTTCTATGCACATCCCTGGCTACTCCTTTGAGCAAACCAAGAATAAGCAAGTAGCCAAATCTTTTCAAGGCTGGATCGACTTTGTTGAGGGCGAGGTCTATAAGCTAAAGGCTAAATATCCAAGGGTTGTGCTGGCCGGTATCTCCGCGGGCGCCAATGTGGCCTTGGGGGTCGCGGTTAAAAATAGCGCTCTGATAGACGGGCTCGTTTTAATGTCCACCCCCTTAATCTTAGACGGGTGGAATATCCCCTTTTATCATTTCCTCTTTCCCTTAGCCTTATACACACCCATTGGATGGTTGTGGAATTATGAGGAAAAACCGCCCTACGGACTTAAAAATGAGCGAATTCGGGCGTGGGTCGCAAAGGACCTCAAGGCCAGACGGCTCTCCAGCGCAGGAGCAAGCGTTTTGGAAGTCTCCCATCTGCGTGAGCACGACAAACTGCAAAAGCACCTCCTGAAATCCATGAGTAGCGTTACTGCACCTCCGACCCTAGTCCTGCATGCGAGTGAGGATGAAGTCGCCAGTCTTGAGAATCTGAGGTTCATACAAATGAACTGGAAGACCCCAATTTTCCGTTGCCATGTGCTGGAAAACAGCTATCACATGATCAGTTGGGACAACGACAGGGCTGAGGTTTGTAAGAGAACAGTTGAATTTCTGCAAGAACTACCGTAAATTGCTGTTGACTACTCATTTTTTAATTGAGTATTTTAGTGCTACTAAATGCTACCTCTAGGGTATATTCCCCCTAGAAACCAGGCCTTAGATTGGGAGAGTTGAGCGTATAAGTTTACAATCTGGACACATTCAATCCAGTATCTATGACTGAAAATTCCTCCCCCGCTGATCAAGGTTCTACTTCTACCTACAGGGCTATCTCTGAGATTTTGACGGCTAAGTTCCAAGTTGAGCAAAGCACCATTACCCCTCAAACATTGCTGACTGAATTAGGACTAGATTCTTTGTCCCTGATGGAGTTTGTATTTGCGGTTGAAGATGCCTTTAACCTTAGAATCCCCGAGGACAGGCTGGACCCCAGGCAAGCGGGTATTGATTTACAAAAACTCGCAAGTGTCATTGATGAGTTTATTCAGAGTACAAAGAAGTAAACTGCTTGCTTTCTCTGTCTGCTGTCCCTGTCTGCTGTCTCTTGAGCTAAGTCAGACGGTGTGGTCTGCTAGATATTTTTCTTACACCGTCTTTGCTCATTGTTTTTTAATCTAACTCAAATTCACTGAATGTCTGAACCGGTCTTAATTACAGGATATGGTTGGGTATCACCACTGGGAGACAGTGCGGCTGAGTTTGATAAAAAACTATTTGAAGGCTTTTCAGCCGTTAAACCCCAGGCAATCGAGTTGCCCGCTCAAACGACAGTTCACGTGCCCGTT
>CAJAYT010000130.1 GCA_903949285.1 uncultured Burkholderiales bacterium | reverse complement strand
TGAACACTCAAGCGTTCACCGAATTCTATTTCAAACCTGTTCATCGCAGCTCTCCAATTTTGAATAGACATTGTCCATTTCTTTGATGCTTGCATGATAGCTAAATATACAACCTTCATCGCTGAGGCCTCGTTCGGGAATAATTTCCTTCTTTTGGTTGCCGAGCGTATGACGCTATTGAGTGATTCAATTGCATTAGTTGTGTAGATAGCCCTTCGTATTTCAGGGGGAAAGTCAAATATCGTTCTTAAATTTGCCCAGTTGTTTGTCCAGGATTTTGATATCTGCGAATACTGCGCGTCCCATTTCACCCCAAAGTCCTCTAATGCTTTTAAGGCCTGAGCTTCTGTTGTTGCCTGATAGATTTCTCTCAAATCTCCTGTGACCTTCTTGTAGTCCTTCCAGGACACATATTTCAAGCTTCCTCGAATCATGTGAACAATGCACAGCTGGACCCGAGTCTGAGGAAACTCCGCTGCTATCGCCTCAGGAAAGCCCTTAAGACCGTCTACGCAGGCAATGAGTATGTCTTGCACTCCCCGAGCTTTGAGCTCAGTCAGCACGGAGAGCCAGAACTTAGCCCCCTCGTTTTGAGAGATCCAAAGCCCTAGCAAATCCTTGTGCCCATCCATATTGACCCCCAACGCCAGATAGATGGCCTTGTTAATTACAGTTTGATTCTCACGAATCTTGATCACGATACAGTCTAAGTAAACAATCGGGTAAACCGCGTCCAATGGTCTGGCCTGCCAACTCGTGATCTGCTCTAAGACCCTCTCTGTTACCTTTGAAACTAGAGTTGCAGACACATCAGCGTCGTACATCTCTTTGAACGCATCAACGATTTCACGGGTAGATAAGCCCTTGGCATAGAGCGTCAAAATCTGATCGTCCATCTGGGTCAAACGACTTTGGTGCTTAGGGAGTAATTGGGGCTCAAAGCTGCCTTCCCTGTCTCTAGGGGATTCAATGACGATCTCCCCGTGAGAGCCCTTCAGCTTTTTCTTAGTTGTGCCGTTACGGGCATTTTGGGTACCTTCTGGGCTATTTTGATGCTTCTCGTAGCCCAGATGCTCAGTTAATTCAGCATTCAGGGCTGTCTCAACTGTGAGCTTGGTGAGCATCTTAGAGAAGTCGTTCAAGTCGTGTTGAGTCTTAATATCTTTGGCAAACTCCTTTGCCAGTTCTTTCAGTCTTTCTTGATCCATTGTGAAAGTCTCCATTTGTCTGCCCATGTGGCAGAATAATACAAAATGTTAACTTACACAAAATCCTTTACAGCCCCGATTTTAACGAGACTTGTTTTAAAAAAATATTAAGTTATGGAAAGTAAGATCTAATTAAAAGGTTCCACCACTAATTTCTCTAGGATTAACTTTGTCCATAATCATTTCCCAGCCGATATCCCAATCTGAACATAATATGGTCTCGACTCCACATGGTCTATTGGTCCAGAATTCATGCCTTGGATCTTTGGCATTGATAAGCACATATGTAGGAGGCCGCTCTCTGGTCTCTAGCTTAGCAAAATTTCTAGCCCTTTGTGCAAGTAGCCACCATAATCCTGTCTCCGACTCTGACAGGCCGGTGCCTGCAAAGTAAATGGGTCTATATAGAAATTCAGTTACCCAGTTGTTAACTAAGGGATTATTTTCAGAAATTGCCTTCTCTAGGAGGGGCTCATAGAAATTCCAATTGTCAGAGCTGATTTCTTTATAAATCTGATTTTCAAATGATTTGATGTTTTTGAATGCTTCTTTTATGGAATATGGTTTTGTGCCGTAGTCATAGAGCCCCATTCGAATAGTGCAGGGGCTCATTAGAGAGCCATTTGGATACCAAATCTTGATTGATGGGTGAGAATCTTTTGTAATGTGGTTATGCAATCTATCAATTTCATATTGATATAACATTTTATATTTTGTTTTATCGCCAGTTGGTTGGTATTTAAAATTGGTGCCGCCAATCCAGCAATGGTCAAAATTCAAGCTGATTACTGACCCAAAATATTCGCTTAATGGAAAAAGCGATCTAGCGCTCTTGTTTGGGTAGTACTGTACAAACTTTTCCAGGACATCTTTTACGGCATTTTTTGCGTAAGGTTCAATTGCTGAAATATTGAGCGACTGTTTGTCAATCCAGGTGCTACCAGGGGTAGAAGGCTTAAAGCCGTCATTAGATGCATTTTCTAGTAGTTTTTCCCAGCGAAGAACTGGGTTGAGAGTGTGAGATGGAATGGCAACTGATAATGATTCGGCAACTTGATCAATCAGCATATTCCAATTTGAAAGTGGGGTATTGCTTTTTCCTAAGACCCAACTATGAAAGCCACTACCAATAACTAAGCAAGGTTTCATAATTTTCCTCAAAAGGTTTTTCTAAGATATTACGCCAAGCGTTACTTAAAGTAACGCTGATCCCTCCGAATCCTCCCCTAACTCGTCATTAATCTCCATAACTAGCAACACTTTGTTTTGGCTAAATTAACCCCTATTTTTCGTCCACTCAGTTTGTCCTAGCCAGATGTCAGAAGCTACTAACATATGCATTTGAATTGTACGCCTAATGGATCCACTTCTATCCCCAAATCTCTTCTATTTCGGTACTTATCAACCCCGCCATACTGTTCCTTTTGTATTACAGGGGGCAGCTATGGCAAACCAGAGAATCGAGATGCAGGAATACCGAAGTGCGCTATATAGGTTGCGCCAATGCGAGAGAAATAGCAGTATTAAC
>CAJAYT010000129.1 GCA_903949285.1 uncultured Burkholderiales bacterium | reverse complement strand
TAGGTACTGCAGTGATGTAATGACTACAGCGCCCAGAGCTGGTCCCGCCCAGTGCCTTGCTCCTCCCAAAATACTCATGAGAACAACAAACAGAGGCACGTTGATTGAGAAGACCTCGTTTGCGGTAACGTAGGACACGAACACAGCGTGTATGCCACCTGCGATACCTGCCATGCTGGAGGATATGAAGAGTGCAGCTAGTTTGGTTTTAAAGGTCGGAACCCCCATCACCTCAGCAGCGTCTTCATCATCATGAATCGCAAAAAGGGCAACACCTAACTTGGACGTGCTTATGTATCTGGACACAAGTAGGGCCACCACAAATAGAATTAATATTAATAGATAAAAGGTGGCTGGAGTGGAGGGGCCAAGCTTAGGCACTTGAACAGAGTTGAGATAAACGCCGGGTCCTCCGTCAATGGGCGTATTGAGCACAACCGTTGCAATGATGAAGGTTACGGCCAAGGTAAGCAGCGCAAAAAGCTCACCCCTCACTCGCTTGACCCTAAAGACGAGTGCACCCAAGGCTACCCCGGCCCCGCCTGCGAGGGCCCCGGCCAAGCACACCATGGGTAGAAACGACATCTCCAGTTGCCCGCACATATATGCAACGGTGTAGATGCCAATACCAAAGAATGCGCCGTGTCCAAAGGAGAAATAACCCGAATATCCCGAAAAAACATTCCAAGAAAGGGTAAGGACTGACCAGTAAAGAATGAGGTAAAAGAATGACAACCAAAAGGCTGACAAACCCAACCAAGGAACCCAGGCCAAGAGGAGTCCTATTACTAAGATATTGAATAGGGGTCGATTTGTGTGCATAGGGAAGAACTTCATTAGATTTTGTCCGGTCTAAGGAGCAACAACCCAATGAGCAGCGTAAAGGATACGATTGGTGCCCAAGAAGGAGCTATAAAAACCATCGTGATGGATTCTGATACCCCGATTAACATACCGGCCAAAAGGGGGCCAAATGCGGAGCCCAGACCTCCAAGCATCACAACAGCAAAGACTACACCAATCCAAGTGTAGAGCTGGGAGGGGTTGAGGGTGAAAATTAAGGATACGCAAATTCCTGCGATTGCAGCCAGTGCTGTGCACGTTCCGGCCAAGCACATGGTGATGAATTTTTGGTTGATCCCAAAAGCGGTTGACATCTGGGGATCTTGCGCGATAGCCCTGACGGCCTTGCCCATATCCGTTCGTTTCATGACCCAATAAACCGCGCTTGCACAAAGTACGGACAAAGCAAAACTGAGGGATTCGGCGTAGGGGAGATAGATCCCGCTGAGCTCCAGTTTGAGGTTTGATTGAGCGTATTCAAGTTTGCGAAAATCAGCAGTCCATATCCACTGAATAAGAGCGTCCACAATCACCGTTAATCCAAAGGTGAGTAGCAAGGAGTTGAAGGGCGTCATCTTAAAGCGCCTGATCAGGGCGTGTAATCCTGCCCCAATGGCAAAGAAGGCCGGTGGAAGTATGCAAAGGGCCCACAACGGATTAATCGCAAAGGTGGTGCTGAATTGATAACTCAGATAGGCCGATAAGAACAAAAATCCAAAATGCGCTAAGTTAATTTGTCCTAATAGACCCCAGGACAGGCCCAAGCCTAGCCCAATGAGACCGTAGAGTCCTCCCAGTAAAAGGCCTGAGACGGCAGACTGAATGATGAGGTGCAAACTTGGCACTGTGTGTATTTAATTAAATGGTTGATCTGAACATCACAAAGGCTCTAGTGTTGCGCTAGAGCCTTCGTGGATGAGTGGTGGCGTTAATTCAAAATAAAATTTTAAATCGTTTGAATCGTTGCACCAGGGGCGGCGAAGGCCTTGGGGTAAACCATTTTCCATTCACCTTTTTGGAGTTGTTTAATGTGCATTAAATCATCTCCGTAATTAGATGGACCATCAAAGCGAAGTTTGCCAACGATGGTGTCTACTTTATTAGCCTTGATCCATTTTGCCAGTACTTCATCATCTAAGCTCTTGGTTGCAACAACTGCTGCTTCGATTAATTGCCAAGCGCCGTAGGAGCAAGCTGCTTGAACCTCGACTTCTTGGTAGGGCAGGCTTGCAGCTTTGGCTTTTTCGTGAAATGCTTTGATGAAAAATTCTGCTCCCTTGTTTTTTGTAAAAGGGGCGTGCTCCTCAAACAAGGAGATAGCAAGTGCGCCCTGCGTTTCCTGGGCTTGTGCCATGAGACCTGGGGAGGGGAAGGTATGTATGTGAAGCGGGGGGGTGTAATCTATTTTCTTGCATGCCTCTAAGAGTTGATTACCCTCTGCGCCAATATCTCCTACCCATACGAGGTCAGGAGCCGCGTCTTTTAACCGAGCTGCGATAGGGCCAAAATCACGGTTGCCAAAATCCCACTCGAGGTATAGGACCTCTTTGAGGCCTTTTTCTTTTGCAACATCTCTAGCTCCTGTGGATAAGAAGTAAACCGAAGCAAATTTGGTGGTTACGATAGCAACAGTTTTTGGCGGCTTGGCCAAGGTCGCGACCGCATCAAAAGCAGTTGTTGGAACTGTTTTTTCAGGATTGGGACCTAGCGCCCAAATTGGAAATTGTTTGTCATATTTTGCTTTGGCGGGTATGCCAAATGTATGGTGAACAAGAACTTTGTTGTAGCGCTCGGCTACTCCCATTGCTGACAAAATACCCTGTGTAGCATAAGGGCCAATGATTAGATCAACTTTGTCATTGGTAATGAGTTGTTCGTAGAGGGTGCGAGTGACGTCTGGCTTTGATTGATCGTCCTTTAGAACGTACTCCACCTTGCGTCCTAGGAGGCCACCTCTTTTGTTTAAATCGTCGATTGCAATATCGGAGACTAATTTGTGCACTAGTCCGGTTGCCGAAAGGGGACCAGTGAGTGCAAGGGTGCCACCAATTCGAATGGGGCCAGTTTGAGAAAACGCTGAGGAAGAGAGTCCCAACCCGGCGTAACCAAGGGCCCCGGCGATGGTTTTAATGATTGATCTTCTTTTTAGTTCGGTTCTTTGTTGCATTCACCAATCTCCTTTAATCAACTTGCACAAATTTTGAACGCAGCTTGAACAAATGTCTTGAAAATAGGCTAAGCTACGAATAGACAAATATCATAGCCTTTTCTGCATGGAGTTATATTGGTGGATTCACTCGGAGAAATCCTGTTTTTTTGTGAATTCCATTAAAATTCTTGTGCTAAGAACGCTCCTTCATTGTTGGATTTCATAGGCCTTGTTGCCCGAACTAAATCCCTTGTTGCCAAGCCTTGGATAGATGAAACATAACCCAATACCCTCTCCTTATGCCATTTGTTAGGATCTTTCCACTACGTATTTCGGGTCAGTACCAAGATTCAAAAACCTACAAGGCCCGCCTTTTTTACGATATGGAGTCTGAGGGTGAGCTTATAAAAGGACGCGATTGTGAAGTCTTCTTTAAGAAGGGGGCACGCCCCGTTCACCCCTGGACCCTAAAGGTGGGCAAACACAGTGGGGACTTGAGTGACTATAAGACTTTTATGGATTCGCTGTGTTTTTATATTTTTCACGAGCTCCGTTACTATTTGGAGTCGGGGGAGGAGGAGATGCAGTCGTTTTATATTGCTATTGACTTTAAAGACGTTCACTTCTCGCTATTTAATGATGCTCAATCCTTAGAGGATTGAGCGCTATGGGCTTGTTCGACAGTTGTTAAACCTGAGGGCGATTCATTTTGAAAAGATTTTCAGGAGTAATCTCAAAATAATCAGCGGGCCCACCACCGCGTAAGATGTGGTGCGCGTTAGCCGTGTCATAAACGCCGTCTACCAGAAGGTCTTTGTTAATGTATACGCCCACAACCTCACCAAACACAACCCAGGTATTGACTTTCGAGCCTTGTGCATTTTCGAGCTGAAAGACTTGAGTAGCTTTGCATTCAAAGGAGACTTTACTCTCCAACACTCTGGGTACAGAGACTACTTGCGAAGCAGTAGGGGTAAGACCTGCAAGAGCAAACTCATCCACCTCGGGGCCTACTGCAGCACAGGTTTGATTCATTTGTTCAGCCAGATCTTTGGTCACTAGATTCCAACAAAACTCCCCCGTTTCTTGCACGTTTCTGATACTGTCTTTCAATCCAATGCTTGAAAAAGCGATGATAGGTGGAATGTAATTAAATGCATTAAAGAAGCTGTATGGCGCCAAGTTCAGTATCCCCGTACCACTTTGGGTTGAGACCCAGCCAATGGGGCGAGGACCCACGATGGCATTAAAGGGGTCATGGGGAAGGCCATGGCCCTCTGATGGTTTATAAAAATGTATTGGATTACTCAAAGTTGTTCCCAGTTGTGGTGTAGTCGAATGAAGCGCAAATTAGGCATTTAAGGAGCCCTATTTTAGAAGCTTGACCGTCTAGGTCTTAAATAGTTTTATTAGAAAGCCCATTTTAATTGAATAATGAGTACTTATGTAGTATTTAGAAAGTCATTAAACAGTCGATACCTTACTTGAGTTGAATTAGAGAGTAAGAGCTTTGATTTGTATATGGATTCAAAATTATGAAATTATTTGAAACAGTCACAAAGGAAAATGTTTATAAAACATTTCAAATCACATTTAATGATTTGAAGGTGCGAGATAAACCTTTTCAAATCCAGGTGGGTGAGAAAATTTGGAATGATCTGAACCAACAGAGAAATCTCTATCACGACAGTCTGGGGGAGTCTTTGGTTCAGATGGTGGAGGAGTACAAACGCCAGCAAACAGAAATTCAAGATGGTGACGCTAATTTCAAATTGAATCCTGCCTATGTCTACGCCAATATCATGGAGTGCATCTTCAACGGCGTGAGTGACACGCTTGTGTTTAATAAAATGATGAATGAGGTTATTTCTTGGCTGGCTTATGTTGAAATCTTAAGCGCCGCAGCCGGCAAGAGAGTGAAGGTATAAAGCTTTTATAAATATGAGATTCCCCTTGAAGAGTACCCTTTTACCGTCAAGAGCATTAATATGAGTAACAAAATGAAAATTGGGTTACTGATATTAGCGCTCGCTTTGGTGGGAGTGAATGCGGGATTTTTCCTGCATAGCTCACATTTATTAGACGGTTTGACCACTCAACTAGAAGACGAAGAACTCAGTCCAGAGGAATTGGCCCGAGTGACTGAGACGGCACGCACTTCGGACGTGCCTGTGGAGGAGCGGGAGGGGATCGAGGCCAAGGAGCACTCCGTGTCAGAGCAAAAGGCTGCTGGAGCTGAAAAAAGTGGATCCGAATCCAAGGAAGACCATAAATTAGCGATAAATGAGCCTGAAAGTGGACTTGGCGCTAAAGAGGTTGGAAGACGGGACGAAAAAGAGAGTAAGGGTGTAGAGGTTGCTGAGGAATCAGAGACGGGGGCCATCAAGTCCAAATACCGTCCAAAACTGATTGGTCAGTGTAAGACCCTTTATGCAAAGTATGTGAAAAAGGGTGATTTCACCGGAAATCACCGAGCCTTTACATACAGTTATGACGGAAATTCAGGCAATTGCGCAATTGTGGAAGAGCAAAAGAGCAAACAAATTGCGGAGAAAGAGGCCTTAAAGGCTTGTGAGAAAAGCAAGACCGATGCTGCAACCTATGCACCGTGTTTTGTAATGGCTAGTTTTTAATGACCAGGTGAACTTATGAATTGTGATCACTGCGGTAAACCCGTTAATCTAAACGCAAAATTTTGCGGGAAATGTGGCGCCTTTCTGAATTTCACCAAGAAGATTCAAGCCCAAAATACTGCTGAAACGACTGCTACTCCTGAAGTTGAAGTGACTCAAGAGCCTTTGGAGCTCGTAAGTACTCAACTCGAGCATGCTTTGTTTGAACAAGAACATCCTCATGTTGAATCAGTAGAGCATCCTCCCATGGAGGAGAGCGCTCACGGTGATGCGCACACTGATGGTCATGAACACCTCGTGCCCGAAACAACCCAAGAGGTTAGCCATGAGCAACATGAGCAACATGAGCAACAAGAAACTCCAAATCCAGTTACTCACCCTGAGGTGGAGTCCGTGATGGAGTCTATTCCAGAGCCAGAGACTAAAGTTGAGGCAGAGCCTTTGGTAATTCACGAAAATGTTGAGCACGTTGAGCACGTTGAGCACGTTAGTGCGGACTCTGCTCCTGTGGTGGCTAGTATTCACCCCACTCCTGACCCCGTGATGCAAGAGCCTGTAAACATAGAACAGTTGGCTCCCGTATTGAATAATCCAATTCCTGTTTTGAATGCAGAGTTTGGGGCAAACTTAGAAGCACTTTTGGTTGCGATTGATGGAATGCGCACCGAAATGGAAGCTAAGATTGCTGATATCAAAGGCGATGTTCACGCAACAGCGCAGGCTTTGGCGCAAAGAATCCACGCAACTCAAAACAATTCTGAACCGGTGGATGTGCAGGGTCTCACCGCAGGCATAGATCAACTCAGGGGTGAGATGTCGATGCAATTTGGTGAGCTTAAAGCATTTTGGGCAACCAGCTCCCAGACTTTGGTGAATAAAAACTCAGATGATATGCAGGCTATTTTGTCTGCTGAGTTCAAGAAAATTCAGACCGGTATTGTCAATCTGTACAACACCCAACAAAATAATGTTGTCAAATCAACTGCGGCGTTTGATGAAGTCGTTGCTGCTTTGACTTTTAAGATTCAAAATATCGAGAATTTTGTGAATGGCCAACTGGCTAGTCAAGCTCAAGCACAGTCTGCAAGTCAAGTGGCAAACCGATCCATGACCAACGCAGTCAATGAGATCAAGGCTCAGCTCCAAGCTCAGCAAGAACTATTGAGCGGATTAACCATTGATCCCGCTTTGATAAAAACGATGAATTCGTTTAATATTAATTTCAGGAAACAACAAGAGCAAATGGCTGTAGCGGCTCAAGCTGAGTCCAAAACTTCAGCGAGCACAAAGTCCGTTGAGTCGAGTTCAATTAGTGACACCGTAGTGATGTGGTTTGTTGGCTTCTTATGTGGTCTAACAGTATTGCTGGGTGGATTTAGTATTTATAACTACTCGTCTGCGCAGGACGTACGGGCTGAGTTGCACAAGAGAAAAGTTGAAGAAAGCTTGAAGCTCCAAGACAAGTCTGAGAAAGAGGAGCGAAGCGATAAAGAGGTTAAGAAATCCGAGTCCGAGGAGTCCCCTAAGGCAGTCGCCAAAGAAGAATCAAAGTCCGCGTCTGAAGCGGAACCTGCCGATAAGAGCAAAGAGGGTGAGAAGGAGCGAGTAGAGAAATCAGACAAGCCTGAAAAAGGATCTGAGCGCACAAAGGAGAAGGGCTCCAGCAAGACTTCTGAGCGGGAGAAGGGCGAGGAAAAAGCTGCAGAAAAACCCGCTTCAAAAAAACACAGTAGCAACGAAAAAGAGTAATCACACTTTTAAGCTAAATAAAGACTGAATCTATGAACTGCAATATCTGCCATCACCCCAACGATGAAGACAATGCTTATTGTGAGAATTGTGGTATCAAACTGTTGCCAAGTGTTGCTGGTGAAGTTTGGAGAGCCAAGGATATCGTGAGCTTTTTCTCTGATTCATTGTTTCTACCCATGAATTTTCCGAGAGCTCTTTTAGTCTCATCAGTTTTGGCGGCGATTGGCTACGCGGTAATTGTCTATGTCTTCATGCTACCCATCAAATATGCAAGCATTGTTTTGGCAATATTTGCTTGGGCTACGTTGATGCAGTATAGAGTGACTCATAAAGTCTTGAAGTCACTCTCTTTAACGGACCGAAATAAACAAGTAGTGGCCCATGGTCCGGCAGCCCTTGTGGGACCCGCTGCTACGATAGGTGGCTGGCTTTACATGATGGAAGATGGACTAATTTTTACGCCAGAGAGTTATTTCGTCAACTCAAGCGTTATCTCAGTCCCTTTTTCTAGAGTGAGATCTCAAAGCGCAGAGTTAGGCTTTAGCTTCAAAGCTGATCAATTCCAAATCATCACTACAGAGGGGCAGGAGTTTATATTCTCCGTTCATAACCGCGAGCATTGGTCAAGGCTCATTGATTCAGCATTGTCTGAACTCATTCATAACGATAAATAAGGGCCTTTCTTTGAAGAAGGCACTTCCGATTAAAAGCAAACTTATTCAGTTTGCTTTTTTTCTGGCTCTTTTATCAACCCCTATAAATCGTCGGTGGTTGGCTGAAAAAGCTCTCTAGCGCGTGCAGGACAATCTTCACGTTCTTCTCCTGCAAGCTTGCGTGGGCGATGCCTGGCATCACTACAATTCTTTTGTCAGGATGGGGGAGTTTGCTGAAGTATTTAACGACATCATCAAACGCTGCTATGCCGTCAAATTCACCTCTCAAAATCATCGTTGGTACGGTCAACTTCTCGGGCGTACAAACGGGTAAATTGATAGACATATCAATGTAAGTGCCAGTCGGTAACGAAGAGTCTAGTTTTAATATCGCCTTAGCGAAAGCATCTATGACATCTTGATCTGCTGTGCCGGGGTGATCCCGAGTGAAAATACTTTGAACCATGGCGTGATCCAAGGGCCTCCTGTTGGAGGACTTCCATTCATCAATTTTTTTTCTGCGGTTGGCAAGTGTTGGGCTCCCCTCTCCAGTCCATACAAACGCATCGAGCACAATTCGACTGACCCGCTCTGGGTAGCGCTCTGTAAAGAGCGCTGCCCTCAACGCGCCCGATGAGACGCCGTAAAGCATCAATTTAGGTTCCCCCGTTTTTTGAACGATGTAGCGACTAACCGCCTCCAAGTCATCCGCACCCGTAGCGATGTCATAGCTGATGTCCCTTGATTTGGAGGATCTACCGTAACCCTCATGGTCAAGGCACCAAGTGTCATATCCCAATTTTGCAAAGTAATCCATAGTTGAGTACTCAGGCTTACCAGGTACCTGAAGATCAAAGACAGGGGAGCCGGCCATGGAGGAGCCGTGAACAAACAAAATAGTTCCCATCATTGGGACTTTTTTGTAATTGCTCAATTTTTTGTTCAATATGAAAAGTTTGATATCTTGTGAGCCCACTTTCTTAATTGCCCAGTGCTCGGATGCAACGATCGGGGTCTCGCTTGCCGCATGTGCGGAGCCAGCGCTCAAGGCAAGGGCTGCACCACCGCAACTTGCCAAGGTGGTTGCTGCAACACTTGTAGCACCAGCCACGCTTTGAAAGAAACTGCGTCTGCTGGACTGGGTTGGAGTGCTTTCGCCTTCCTTGTGAAATGCGTTATTGCTATTTTTTGAAGTGGTTGCTTGGTTCATTAATTGACTCTAAAAAAATGAAATTTGATATGAAGTTTTAGTCCAAAAACAAATACTTCCCATCAGGAAGTACGGGTTGTGTGCTAAAGGTTGTAATGCAAAGGAAAGGGGGGAGTGAAACTCGATCAATTACTTTGTACAGATCCTTAAAGGGCTTCAATCCGGATCGTAATTATCATGGAAGTGAAGCTCCCCGGATTAAGTGTTTTTCTCAGGGCTCTCCTGCCTTAAAGGGGGGCTCTTTACCTGCGGGAACCCCCTCCTCAGCCATGGCTAAGAGCATTGCAACGGTGACGTAGGTGCCCGTAATGGTGGTCAGATCAACAAGTTGCTGTTCAGAGAAGATTTTTCTAGCTCTCGCAAAACTTGCGTCTGAGACGCGTTTGTTTTGGGTCAATTCAGTTACGAAATCGTAAACCATTGCCTCATCTTCAGCCATTTTTTCGGGTCGTTTTTGTGTTTTTAGGGTTGCTACTATCTCAGGCGATAGACCCGCTTTGATGGCTAGGGGTGCGTGTGCGAACCATTCGACCTGAGAACGCCACTGGCGCCCAATGATCAAAATGGCAAACTCATTGAGTCTGAGGGGTACAGACGAGTTCCAACGCAGATAGTAAAGTAAATCAAACATGCGTTGTCCCATCACCGGACTTCGCAGGAGTGGGTTGTACGGTCCTCCCAATCCAATGCTAGACACCTTCATCACCTGTTGACCCAGGGGCTGTTGATAGACGTTCAAATCCTCCAGACTCAAAGCTTTAAAGCGAGGCGACTGTAAACTCGCTCCTTCCTTTGCGGCTTCTTGTGCAAAGGTGCTTGCACAAAACCCGAGAGTTAGAGATAAAAGGGCAAGGGAGGCGAGTTGGCAAAGAGGCTTGCCGATCGGCGTATTGAGTTTCATTTTCTTTAATTTAATTAGACTCTAGCAATGTAGGGGAAGTCCTGGGACTTTGTTTGATACCAAGGAGTAAGTTATTTTTTTGCAAGGCTCAACTATGCGCAATATTTCCCAAATAATCAGCGGGAATTACCCTTACGCGCCTGGTGGTGGGTGTTTTTGCATTTCAAGGCGTTTCGTGTTCTAATTTACCTACTGGTTTAACCTGTATAAAAACAGCTTTATGAGTTCCATTTCAATTTCTTCCTCAATGAGTGCTAGTCAACAAGCGCAGGCTAAACCTCAGGTTGCCTCAAAGCCCCCGACCACGCAGAGTCAGGCACCACAGCGCGCCGCTGGTGCCAATATTCAACACGCTACTCAGTCCACCAAGCCCGCTGTCCCCAAGTCCCCCCAGGCAGGTGGTAACGGAATGCCCTCCAAGCCAGTATCGACAAGCACCAAAACGGTTCAGGATCAGCACCGCATTAACGTTCGCGCTTAACCCAATAGGCTTTTAATTTCCTGGCGCTAGAATCCCCGCATCTTCAATCTCTTTGGGAGTTCAAATGCGCGGTTTCAACAAATATCTATGGTCCACTGTCCTAGGTCTTGCTCTTTGCTTGCAATCTCTATTGGCGCAAGCCGAGGACCTTCTTGTGGTGAGCTCCGGTGGGTTCGCTCAGGCTTTTATCGAGTTATCTGATCCCTATTTAAAGTCCAACCCTGATGTAAAGATTGATTTTCAACGCGGACCTTCCATGGGTGACACAGCCAATGCGATCCCCAAACGTTTGGAGCGAGGAGAGCGGGTCGATGTGGTGATCATGGTTGGCAGTTCACTGGATGAACTGATGGATCAGGGCAAGCTCTTAAAGGGCTCTAAGGTTGTGCTTGCTAGATCTTTGATTGGCGTTGCTGTTAAAGCAGGTGCACCCAAGCCCGATATAAGCACAAAAGAAGCTCTTATTAAAACATTATTGGCTGCTAAATCCATAGCCTATTCCGATAGCGCAAGCGGTGAGTACTTGTCGCGCGAATTATTTCCACGCCTAGGTATTGCCAATGAGCTAAAAGACAAGGCTCGCAAGATACCTGCCGTTCCTGTTGGAGAGATCGTTGCCAGTGGCAAGGCAGAAATTGGATTTCAACAATATAGTGAACTCCTACCCATTGAGGGCATAGACATCGTCGGTAAGATTAGCCCTGATGTTCAAAAGGAAACCCTATTTTCTGCTGCCATTGTTGCAAATTCAAGCCACGTTGAGGCCGCGAGAAAATTGCTGGCCTATTTAGGCTCCAGTGCCGTACAACCCATCGTACGTAAGACAGGTTTAGACTCAATCGACGGAAGATAAGTGTAGGGCTGATTCTTTAGTTCATTAGTTGGTTAAATTTGAATTAACTAAACTTCTTGACCATGGAGGTACAAGCGCTTGCTTGACCTCCATTTCTGTATTCTCACTCCGCTTTAATTCCTGCTGCCGTTACGGCCCTACCAATTTTTTCAATTTCCTCGGCCAAAGCGCGCTCAAACTCCTGCGGCGTGCTGCCCACGGGATCGATTCCGGCTGTGGCGAAGAGCTGAGCCATATCACTGCTTTTTGCAACTACAGCGATCTCTGCGCTGAGCTTGTCGATTGCTACTTGGGGGGTGCCTTTGGCTGCAAAAACACCGATGGTGGGCGAGAAATCATAACCCTTTACTATTTCTGAGATGGACGGTGTATTCGGCTCTTGTGGTGACCGATGCGAAGCGTTACTTGCGATTAACTTTACTTGCCCCGTTTTGACGAAGCCTGACAATGAGGGTAGCGCCGCAAAGAGCATATCCACTTGACCGCCCACCAGTGCTGGGACAGACTGCCCGGAGCCCTTGTAAGGGACGTGGGTGATGTCAAGATTTAAAGCTGTTTTAAGAGCTTCCATACTCAAGTGATGAGTGCTTCCGATACCACTAGAGCCGTAGGTGAGCGTGCCTGGGTTTGCTTTAATGTAAGCAATTAATTCCTTCAGGTTGTTGGCTTTTACTTTGGAGTTGATTGCTAAATAAAGTGGCGCTCTGGCGGCTAATGAGACTTCAACAAAATCTCTTCTCAAATCGTAACTAAGGTTAGTGTACAAGCGCGGGTTGACGGAAAAAGTCGACCCATCGGATACTAAAAAGGTGTAACCGTCCTTGGGCGCTGTCATCACGGATTGGCACGCAAGCACACCGTTGGCACCTGGGTGATTGTCCACGGTGACCGCCTGACCCAAGCGCTCGGACAGGCGTTGGGCATAAATTCTGGCAACTGTGTCCGGGAGTCCTCCGGCGGGGTTTGGGATGACAAACCGAATTGCCCTGTTTGGGTACGACTGGGCTGAGCAAGGTAGGGCGCTACCGAGTAGGATGAAGAAAAAGGCAAAGCCGATAGCCTTCATGAGGGGAGTTGTTTTAAGCATTGGATAGTGACCTGAGTGTCGATTTAGAACGTGAGTGGTTTTAGTGGGTTTGTAGGTATTTAGCAAGAGCCAAGCCCGTTGCCTGTGTACCCAAGTTACCGCCAATATCTCGGGTAACTTGCCCGTCTTTGACGACGCGCTCAACTGCTTGCTCGATGGCCTTGCTGGCCTCTAATAACCGTTTGCTCTTGCTGCGTTGCCCACACCAACCCAGTAGCATCGCTGCAGACAAAATGAGTGACATTGGATTTGCAATATCTTGACCCGCAATATCAGGTGCTGATCCGTGAGCAGCTTGACCCATTGCGTACTGGGTGCCTGCGTTGAGGGAGCCCGCCAGCCCTAGACTTCCTGAGAGCTCAGAGGTGAGGTCGGACAAAATATCCCCAAACATATTGGTCGTCACGATAACGTCAAATTTATCAGGCGCGCGAACAACGTGTGCCATCATTGCATCGACAATGTAGTCGTCAATTTGTACATCTGGGTATTCTTGTCCAACCGATTTGCAGATATCGATGAACATCCCGTCGGCGATTTTGAGGACGTTGGCTTTATGAACAATCGTTACTTTTTTTCGCCTCGTTTGAGCCAGTTCAAACGAAGTCCTTGCAATTCGCTCACAGCAAAGTCTTGTAATTCTTCTGAGCGAGATGACAACATCTGGCGTAATAAGCATCTCGCTAGAGCCAGACTCAACGTTTCTGTCTGCATAAAAACCTTCTGTGTTCTCGCGTACCACAATTAAATCAAAGGGGCCCACTTTATTCGTGAGTCCGCTGTAAGTCCTTGCAGGCCTAATATTGGCGTAAAGATCTAGACTTTTTCTGAAAAATTTAGAAGGATTAATCTCACCCTTAGACTCGTCTTTGAAGTCATAAGTGGACATGGGGCCGAGCATCAGACCATCCGCAGTTTTGACCTTGTGGAGCAATGCCTCAGTTACCGTAGAGCCATGTTTTTTAAGACTTTCATGTCCCGCAATATCATGCTCAAGCTCTAAGTTTAAGTCAAAGCGTTTGTTAACGGATTGTAAAACTTCCACCGTAGCGGCCATCGTTTCTGGCCCAATTCCATCACCTGGTAAAACAATGATCTTCATTAAATGCCCCTCAAAATGCAAGGATAGAATGACTCGGGATAGTCATCATGAGTTGCATACACAAAGAGTGCTATTCTATTCACAAACTCACTTTATTTACGCCCTTTACTGAACTAACTCAGACCCATCTCTTTATGATTTCTTCCCAAGCGATTTTGAATATTCACCATGTTGCACCAACATTTCCCGTGCCAGCTGGTGCTGTGGACTGTCATACTCATATTTTTGGGCCGTTGGCTGAATTCCCGTTGGACGCAAAGCGCAGTTATACCCCAGCTGACGCCTCCATAGTGGACCTTAATCGTCTACACGCGGCACTGGGTGTTGATAAGGTTGTTATCGTTCACCCCAGTATTTACGGGACCGATAATCGCTGCACACTCAATGCCTTGCAGGTATTAGGCCCGAGCCGCGCGAGGGGTGTTGCTGTCATAGATGAGACTTTTGCTATGGACCAACTCCGTGATATGCACGCTGTAGGCGTGAGAGGGGTGCGCGTCAATTTGGAAACCTTTGGGCTTCACGACCCAGCGCTGGCCATTCAAACTTTGGAGTACACACAAAAGCTTGTTGCACCTCTTGGGTGGCACATTCAGATCTTCACTCGCCTAGATGTGCTGGTATCCCTTGCCAAGTTTATTCAAGCCATGAGGGTGCCCTTGGTTATTGATCATTTTTGTTTGGTGAATCCGGAGTTGGGTCTGGATCAGCCGGGCTTAAATATTTTGCTGGACCTCTTAGCAACAGGGCGGGTGTGGTTAAAACTCTCTGCAGCCTACCGGATAGCAAGCAATCCTGACTCAGAGTCTGTGAAAGCATTGGCTAAAACACTTATCAAAGCCAACCCAGACCGAATGCTTTGGGGAACCGATTGGCCCCATCCGGGTGGCGGAACACCAGGGCAGCCCAGAAAATCAGATGGCATTGAGCCTTTCCAACCGATCAATGACGGGCAAGCCATTAACCGATTAGCGACTTGGACTTCGGGGGGCTCAGAGCTCGCCAAGATTCTCGTCACCAATCCGAGTCACTTGTACAGTGTTTAATATCTAGCGCTCACTCATTAGAGGTCTTTCATGCCCCGTGCAACCCAACCCATTTCTTCCGATGTCATCAAAGCATTGGCACCCACTGGAAAATTAAGAGCTTCTATCAACCAGGGCAATCCTATTTTGGCGGGTAAGGACCCAATAACGGGTGCGCCGGTTGGTGTGTCAGTTGATTTGGCTCAAGCGTTTGCACAACGACTCGGTGTGGCGCTTGATCTCGTGGTGTTTGACGCAGCAGGAAAATCCGTTGATGCGGTTGCAAATGACCAGGCAGATATTGGTTTCTTTGCTATTGATCCGCTTCGGGGGGAGAGTATCAATTTCACCGCAGCTTATATTCTGATTGAAGGGAGTTACTTGGTCCACGCTGATTCACCCCTCAAAGCCAATGAGGAGGTTGATGTCGCGGGCACAAGCGTTGTTGTGGGAAAGGGCAGTGCGTATGATCTTTATCTCTCTAGGGAGCTTAAAAACGCCAAAATCTTCAGAGCGGAAACGTCCCCCAAAGTGGTTGATTATTACGTGCAGGGTGGCTACGATGTCGCGGCTGGCGTTAAACAACAACTGGAGATGGACGCAGCAAGGCTAGGGGGGCTGCGTTTGTTGCCCGGTCGTTTTATGGTGATTCAACAAGCCATGGGATGTCCCAAATCTAGGGGCGCTGAGGCGGCGTTGGTGTTAGCGCAGTTTGTTGAAGATATGAAGGCGAATCAGTTCGTTGCTGAATCCCTCATCAAAAACCAAATTAAAGGGGCGTCAGTTGCCCCCGCAAGAATTTAGAGTGGTCTGAACTTTTTTCATACAGGTTCATTTCGCAATCATTAACGTCTTCATCCTACCAGCCGTTTTTAAAAAGGCACGGGCAATTAAAAGATCATGACCAATCATTATAAAAATCACCGTGAGAGCTTATCTGCACTTGCCTATACAGCGATGATTGAGCGAGGACTTAAACCGGATTTCGGCGCACAGGGCTTAGAGCAACTCAAGCAGATTCAAAAGAACCAGGGTGAAGAGTCAGCGCACAACCGCGAGAGCCATACAGCGCAGGCAGACGACGTTCAAGACCAAACTGATTTACTGTGGTGCTCGATTGATAACGATGATTCAAAAGATTTAGATCAGCTCACCGTTTGTAAGCCACTGAAAGATGGATCATTGGTAGTGATGGTTGCTATAGCTGATGTAGATTCGCTGGTGCCGCGTAATTCACCTCTTGATCAACACGCTAAAGACAACACTACGTCTGTATATACCTCGGCTAGAGTATTTCCCATGTTGCCCAATGAGCTGAGCACGGACTTGACGTCGCTTAATTTTGATAGCCCCAGACTTGCCTTGGTTTGTGAGATGCATTTTGACCCCGCTGGTCATGAGTTGGGATTTTCTATTTACCGCTCTAAGGTCATTAACCGTGCTCAATTGGCTTATGACGCTGTGTCTGATTGGTTGGACAACAAGGGCCCCATGCCCGAGGCTGCAAGCCGCGTTAAACACATGGATCAACAGCTTATTGATCAAGATAAATGGGCCCAAAAACTCCGTGCCTTGAGACATGCTGCAGGTGCACTTGAGTTTCAGTCCATACAGCCCAGGGCTTTGTTCAAGAACGATTTAATCCACGAGTTACAAGAGCAACCCCACAACCGTGCTCGTCAACTCATAGAGGAATTCATGGTGGCAGCTAATGGGTGTATTGCCAGATTCCTAACGAGCAAGGGCTACTCCTGTATCAGGCGCGTGGTCCGTTCGCCAGAGAAATGGCAACGGATTGTCAAAGTAGCGGCGCAATACGGAGAGCATTTGCCAGCTGCGCCTGACTCATTGGCTTTGGAACGATTTTTAGCAAAAAGACACAAGGCTGATCCGCTCACTTTTCCGGACCTCTCTTTGGTCATTGTTAAATTAATGGGTTCAGGCGAATATGTTTTGGAGAGGCCCAACGATAAATCCAATATCGGCCATTTCGGCTTAGCCGTACTGCACTACGCCCATTCAACCGCCCCCAACAGAAGATACCCCGATCTAATTACGCAAAGAATTTTGAAGGCTGCACTTAGAGGCGTGAATTCCCCATACTCCAACGCTGAATTGGAGGTGCTGGCACTTCACTGCACGACTCAGGAGGATGCATCCAAAAAGGTGGAGCGCCAGCTGCGAAAATCAGAGGCAGCGCTGTTATTGCAATCGCACCTGGGTCAAAGCTTTAAGGGCGTGATCAGCGGCGTCAACGAAGCCGGATATTGGGTGCGAATATTCACCCCCCCTGCAGAGGGCAAGCTAATCGGATTAAACGAACACCTTGAGCTGGGCCACACGGTCAATGTCAAATTGGTGCACACCAACGTTGAACGTGGTTATATAGATTTCGAGTTGAGAAACTAGTTGTCTGAGTCTGAGTGTCTCAGGGCTTATTCGCCACTTAGTCCTATATTGCTTGGAAGCCTTCTCTCGGTTTGAAAACGAACGAGAGCGGCAAGCCTGAAGATACCGTGTGCAAATTTACTGTAAGGCAGTGTTAGAAAGAGCGCCATCACGACTCCAAGGTGAAGTGAGAGCAACAGGGGCATGCTGGTGGATTGATGGGACACAGCGAGAAGGAGTCCCGTCGTGCTTGTCATAAATAGCAGGAAGATAAATCCGATGTCCATTTGTTTTTGCGCTGGGTCACCGTGAAGGGGATGACGTTTGAGGTTGAGATAAAACAGACCCACGCAACCCAGGGCTAATGAAACACCTCCGGTCAATCCGAGTATTTTGGGTAGCGATGTCCAAGCATAAGGTGCCTCCCAACCAAAAGCGTAGTGATAAATAGTGGCAACGCTCGTTGCACTAAAGCAGAGCATGAATCCGTAAAAAGTGAGGTGATGAAAGTACTTGCGCATTTTAGTAAATGCGTCATCTGCGTTGTTGCAGCCGTCACCGTGTCCCCCGTCCAAATACCTAAGACTGAGGGCGTTCTCCGCAGCCTCAGTCAATGCTGGGGTCGGCGCTTTCACCTTGCTTGTGGCTTGTTTGATATCCGATAGAAAACTCCTGACCCCCATAGATAGGGAGAACACGACAAAAGCAAAGATGGGAAGAAACAAGCTCACCAATGTGTTGTGAGGGTAGATGGAATAAAAATTCGACAAATCCAGCATGACTGCGTTTGCGCCGCTTAAGAAATTGACAGTCATTTGCAGGAAAAGCGTGAGTCCAACGGCAAGGGCCAGGGCAATCCACAGTCCATTGTTTTTGTATAAAACACCCAGCGAAGTAGGCCATGCGTAGGCGGTGTAAGTCTCTTTTCTGACTTGTGCCATGGCACGAGGGATATTGATTTGGAATTCATGGGGCGGGGCGTATTGGCATGCATGTAAACATGCGCCGCAGTTATGGCATAGATTAGCCATATAGTGCACATCCGAGGATCCGAACTCAAGGCGACGAGTCATCGCTGGAAACACAGCACAAAATCCTTCGCAGTACCTACAGCCGTTACAGATCGTGAGTTGCCTTGAGACCTCTAGGACGTTTGCACTTAAAGGAGCGTCTTGAGGGGGTATATTGTGTTTATTCTCGGCGTTCGCGAGTTCAATAGCTTCGCGTGTCAGTTGGTCTAGGGTTTGCATAATTGTGTAGGTCGTTCAATCTGTGACGAGCGAGTTGCTGGGAGATGCTGTGAGTTGAACTGATGAAGAGTTGGTTTAAATATAAGATGTTTAATTCTTTATCAAATAAAGCGCAGTGGGGTGAGTGCAGTCAAATTGATTGTTAACCGTGCACAGCGGCAAAGTACGGTTAATGGGCAGCCAAATGTTCTATGTTTTCGTTGGGATTTACACCAGACTCAGGAGCCAGCGCGGCACTTGCGGCTTGATCGCCCGCAATACGTCCAAAGGCAGTTCCAATGGTCATACCCACTCCAGCCGTGTATCCTTTGCCAAGCACGTTGCCTGCCATCATCTCGCCGGCGACAAATAAATTGCGGCTTGGTTTTGAGTTGAAATAGACCCTCGCGCGATCATCGGTTTTCAGTCCTAAATAGGTGAAAGTAACACCGGGTTGAACGGCGTAGGCAAAGTAGGGGCCGGTATCAATTTTTCTAGCCCAGTGGCTCTTAACGGGGGTGACTCCCTGGGTCGCACAGTCGTCAAGGACTGTATGGTCAAAATTGCCAGGACGCACCGCTTGGTTATAGTCATTAACCGTTTGCATAAAAGTCTGCACATCCAGACCAATTTTTTGGGCAAGTTCTTCTAGCGTATCTGCCTTGGTTCCTGGGAACACGGGGGGCATAAAACGTCCAATCGCTTTGCTGTCGATAATGGAGTAAGCCCTTTGACCAGGTTGAAGCGCAACCAATCTTCCCCAGATTGCATAACGTTTAGGCCAAAAATCCTCACCCTCATCGTAAAAGCGTTTGGCTTGAGTGTTGACAACAATTCCAAGTGACACGCAGTCAATACGCGTGCAAATGCCGCCGTCGTATAGGGGTGCGCGTGCGTCAATCGCAACCATATGCGCTTGTGTGGGGTCCCCAATCATGTCAGCGTGGTGATCGTCTTGAAGATTTTTAATTAAAACACCTTGGTTAAAGCGGGTGCCTCTGATCAAGAAATTGTCAACCGGATACTCACCCCATTCATTTTGTCCCCAAGCCTCTCGTAACCAATCAATGTTAGATTCAAATCCGCCGCAGGCCATCACACAAGTCTTAGCCTGGATACGCTCTTCGCGCACCAATTCGCCGAGTGCATTTTTGTGTTTTACGTGTGCAGCTTTGAATTCGCCGCTCTCAACTTCAATGCGAGTGACTTCTGCGTTGTATTCAATTTGAATACCCAGTGCCTCTGCGCTTCTAAAGTACGCGTTGACAAGCGCTTTGCCCCCGCCCATGAAAAAAGCATTGGTTCTCGCTGTATGAAGCGCTCCCGATAAAGAAGGTTGAAAGCGAACGCCGTGTTTAACCATCCAAGGCCTACAGGTCGAAGAAGCCCTGATCGCAATTCTGGCAAGGTGTTCGTTGGTGAGTCCGCCCGTTACTTTGAGCAGATCTTGCCAAAACTCTTCCTCTGTGTAAGCATCAACGAGCACGTCTTGAGGTGCGTCATGCATACAGCGAAGGTTTCGGGTGTGCATCGAGTTTCCCCCTCGCCATTCTTTAGGCGAGGACTCCAAAAGTCTTACGCTAGCGCCTCGCTCTTTGGCCATGAGGGCAGCGCATAGCGCTGCGTTACCACCACCGATGACCAATACATCTAACATTTCAGTACACTCTTTCATTATGTTTAGAACGACAATTGTAGAGTTGCGTCAGGCTTAACGTAAAGCCTGACACCAAAAAACCTCGAGTCTAATTGAAAATCAACAAAACTGCAGACATGCACCGCTTTGAGCCTCGGCGCCAAGGCCTGCTGGGCTCACATACCTGGGTTACAAACTCGTCCTTGTTACAATCTAAGGCTTTGGCAGGTGTGCTCCAGACGGCGTTTAGCCTGAACCGACTCATCTGATCTGCTTTTTGGGGTAACGATTTCTCATGCGCTTATGTACAAAAGTCCTCAAGCGCTAATGTGAGCATCATTTTTATCCATTTCTCTTAGAGGTCTCTATGCTGTTTGGTTCAACCGGGTTTCTAGATCAATTTGCGCAAATCACATCTGGAAGTAAGTCTATTTCTGCCTCTCGGTTTGAAGTATGTATGCCCATTAATTTTAGGGCACAAAAACTCCTTGGAGCCGTGGTTTGTGCGGTGGGTTTGACACTTGTCTCAAGTGCTTATTCCCAAATCAAAGTGGGCGTAACTGTGTCCGCAACCGGACCTGCAGCTTCCCTTGGCATTCCAGAGAAAAACGCATTTGCTGTTATGCCAACAGAAATTGCAGGTCAAAAAGTTGAATACATCATTTTGGACGATGCTACAGACCCCGTGGCAGCCGTTAAGAACACTCGCAAACTGCTCACTGAGGACAAAGTAGATATCGTTCTGGGCTCTACGATTTCTCCTAACAGTTTGGCGATGGTGGACGTCGTCGCTGAGGGGCAAACCCCGATGATTGCTATGGCCTCGTCGCTGAAAATTATTGATCCCATTGACACCAAAAAGTTTTGGGTTTTCAAAGTTCCTCAAAACGATTCACACATGATGACGGCACTCTCGGCGCACATGAGTGATGTAGGCGTTAAAACTGTAGGAATCATTGGATTTAACGACGCCTACGGTGAAGGCGTTATCAGCGAGTTCAGTAAGCTCACCTCTGTGCGCCGGTTAAACATAGTGAGCAGCGAGCGATACGCCAGAACAGATACAAGTGTGACTGGACAAATCCTCAAACTCATTGCCTCCAATCCCGATGCTGTGCTGATTGCGGCGTCTGGTACTCCGGCAGTCTTACCCCTTAAAACGCTGAAGGACAGAGGCTACAAGGGCAAGATTTATTTCACCGACGGCGTGATCAACGAAGATTTTCTGCGTGTAGGCGGTAAAGATTTAGATGGAGCGTTTTTGCCAGCTGGCCCCTTTGTTGTCGCGAGTCAATTGCCTGACTCCAATCCGATCAAGAAAGTCTCGCTCGACTTTATCAAACTCTATGAGAAGAAGTTTCCCCAGCAGTCGCCCAATTCCTTTACTGCACATGCTTGGAATACATACCTGATCTTAAAGTACGCAGTACCCATCGCGCTTAAAACTGCCAAGCCGGGAACCAAGGAGTTCAGAGCAGCACTTCGTGACGCAATAGAGGGTACCCATGATTTAGTGACGACTCACGGTGTGATCAATATGAGTAAGACTGACCACATGGGCTTTGATCAAAGGGCGCGTGTGATGGTGAAAATTGAAAATGGACAGTGGAAATTGGTCCAGTGATGAGGGCCCCTTGCTTTCACAAATCTATCCACTGATTTAGATCAACCACGTTCGTTTTTAATGAGGGGCTTACTGAGTTATTCAGCCCCGTCTCTCTTTTTTTTAGCCAAATCTAAATCTCTCAATGGACGCATCGATCGCCCTAATTTTGTTTCAAGACGGATGCGTGACAGGCGCCGTTTACGCGCTTTTGGCTGTAGGACTGGTGTTGGTGTTCTCTGTTACAAGAGTGATCTTTATACCCCAAGGTGAGATGGTCACGTACGGTGCGCTCACCATAGCGGGTTTACAACTCAATGTCTTTCCTGTGCTCATCTATCTTCAGATAGCCTTGGGGCTGTATGTCTTTGCACAAGAATCCTTTAGCACCTACAAACTCTACCGGCTGCGTTTGAGTCAGCGCGTTCGTCAACGCGCCCAAGCAATGCACCCTCACCACGAGCAGCGTGATGAAGCAAAGGGCGCCGACTACGTTCTCTTAAGCCGTACTCTTGCACTTTGCTTTGTTCAGTTTGTCGTCTATCCACTGTTACTTTGGGCAGCCCTAGTTCAAATCTCAACACAATCGTCTTTTGCACAAATGAACTTGTTGGTCCAAACGCTTTTGACATTGATGTTGGTTGCGCCGTTAGGGCCCATGCTTTACAAATCGGTATTTGAACCTTTGAGTGATGCCAGTATTTTGGTGCTTTTGATTGTCTCGGTTGCTTTGCACTTGAGTTTGATGGGCCTTGGACTCTGGATGTTTGGAGCAGAAGGGGGGCGCTCTAGGGCTATTTTGGATCTGCGTCTAGATTGGGGTTCACTCACGATGAGCGGGCAAAGTTTGTTTGTTGTTCTATCGTCCGCGCTGATTATGGTTGCTTTCTCATTATTCTTTCACTACTCTATGACTGCAAAGGCTTTGAGGGCCACTGCTATCAATAGATTGGGTGCCAGTTTGATGGGCATCAACGTCAAACGAGCTGGACAACTCTCCTTTTTACTGGCGGCATCCTTAGGCGCTTTTTCTGGTATTTTGATTGGTCCTATTACGACCATTTACTACGACTCTGGTTTCATCATAGGCCTGAAAGGTTTTGTCGGCGCAATACTGGGTGGTTTGGCTGGATATCCATTGGCCGCGGCCGGTGCTTTATGGGTGGGTTTGATGGAGTCCTATATTTCCTTTTGGGCGAGTGCTTACAAAGAGGTTTGGGTGTTCTCCCTCATCATCCCAGTGTTGATGTGGCGCTCATTTAAACATCCTCAACTCTTAGAGGAGGATGACTCGCTTTGAATCTGCTTCATTTCTCGATCCCCCCCGCAGTCCGTCTTGGTTTAGTCGTGAGTGTGTTGGCGTTTTTGTTGCGCATCGCTCCCTTGCCTGAGTTTTGGGTAACGTTGGCAAACTACATTGGCCTCTACGGTTTGGTAGCACTAGGATTGGTTTTATTAACCGGGGTCGCGGGCATGACTTCATTTGGCCAAGCAGCGTTTGTGGGCTTAGGTGCCTACGCTAGCGCTTATTTGTCAACGGTATGGGGGGTGTCACCTTGGATCGGACTTTTAGCGGGTATTGCCATTACAGTTGTTGCAGCCTATTGCTTGGGTTGGATAACGCTTGGTTTGTCTGGTCATTTCCTACCCTTGTGCACGATTGCTTGGGGTATTAGTTTGTTTTATCTCTTCGGTAATTTGGACTATCTGGGTAAATTTGACGGTATCACAGGAATCCCATCTATTGTTTTTTTGGGGATGGACTTATCACAGGGGCGGGACAATTTTGTATTGATCTGGTTATTCGTTATCTGGTCTTGTGTTGCGTTGCACCACCTCCTCAACTCCCGCAGTGGTCGTGTGTTAAAGGCACTCAAAGGCGGTGTTCTGATGGCAGAGTCGTGTGGTGTTGCCACCATGGAGTACAAGTTACTGGCCTTCATCTTGGCAGCTGTGTTAGCAGCACTTTCGGGATGGCTTTACGCGCATTTGCAACGCGCAGTTAATCCGACTGCATTTAATTTAACAGCTGGTATTGGCTACTTAATCATGGCCGTTGTTGGTGGAGTGGGGTACCTCGGCGGAGCAGTGGTTGGTGCAATCGTGATCACTTTATTGAACAATTGGCTTCAAAATATTTTGCCAGCGCTGCTGGGTCAAAGCGGTAATTACGAGGTGATCGTATCTGGTATTTTATTGATCGCGTTGTTACAAAAATCTCCCAAAGGTATTTGGTACTGGGTGGATGTTAATTTAAGTCCTCCTCTACTTCGGTTGTGCAACATCTTGCGTCCCCCAGGCGTGAAAAAGCCTTTGCAAGGTAGTGGACCGGCCTTAAATTCCTTATCCATAAACGCGGGCTCGAAAGGTTTAAGTGCAAACACTGCAAACACTGTTAACACAAAGCTACCTCCAAGGCCAAGAGCTCAGCGTGGACAAGTTGTACTGAAGGTAAAAGAGGTATGCAAATCATTTGGAGGTCTAAAGGCTGTCAACGCAGTGGGTTTTGAAGTCAAGGCCTCTCAGATTGTTGGCCTCATTGGGCCCAACGGTGCTGGCAAGAGCACACTTTTTAATTTGATTAGTGGTGTTTTACCCCTTAGCTCTGGGAGCATTGAATTTTTGGGACATGCCGTGCAAACGCTACCAGCTAGGATGCGCGCAAGGCTTGGTATGGGTCGATCCTTTCAGCACGTTCGCCTAATGGGGCAGATGAGCGTCTTGGATAATGTATTGATAGGGGCACATACACGCGCACACTCCACTTGGTTAGGCGCTATTTTCAGGTTCAACCAAGCCGAGGAGTTGGCCTTAAGAGAGATAGGGCAAGAGTGTCTGCGTCTCGTTGGGCTTCAAGACGTCGCCCAGCAACTTGCAGACACCCTGTCGCTTGGGCAGCAAAGGCTGCTAGAGATCGCAAGGGCCTTGGCATCTGATCCCATACTATTATTGCTTGATGAGCCTGCTGCAGGGTTGAGACATTTTGAGAAGCAAGAGTTGCAACGCACATTAAAGTACTTAAGTGCTGAGTGTGGAATCAGTGTTTTAATTGTTGAGCATGATATGGATTTCGTGATGGGCTTGGTGGATGAGTTGGTTGTGATGGAATTTGGCAATCCTATTGCTCACGGCAGCCCCGCTCAGGTCAGAGACAACCCTTTAGTCATTGAGGCGTATCTGGGAGGTATCGATTGAACGCTTTAAATCACCAAGCGGGCAGCGCAACAGACATAGCCGAGTTACGGGTCGAGGGTTTCAGTGTCTGCTACGGTTTGGTAAGCGCACTTGAAGATATAAACTTGAGTTTGCACTCGGGTCAGATTGTGAGCGTGATTGGACCCAACGGTGCTGGCAAGAGTACTTTGTTAAATGCCTTGATGGGATTACTACCTGCGCAAAGTGGAAGCGTAACTTGGATGCACTCTTTTGTGACCGATCTCAGCACTGCGGATAGAGTGCAGCTGGGACTGAGTTTGGTTCCTGAGAAACGCGAACTCTTTACGACCTTGAGTGTTGAGGACAACTTGCGCTTGGGGGGGTACACCAAACTGACCTTGGGTCGGCAATACGCTCAAGGGAAAATGGAAGCTCTATTTCAGATCTTTCCCCGACTCTTTGAGCGGCGCAATCAACTGGCCGGAACGCTTTCGGGCGGCGAGCGACAGATGCTCGCCATTGCAAGAGCACTCATGTCTGAGCCAAAACTTCTAATGCTAGATGAGCCCAGTTTGGGGCTGGCTCCGAGAATAACCAAAGAGGTATTCAAGGTGATTGCGTCTTTGAGAGATACAGGAGCAGCAATTTTGTTGATAGAACAAAACGCCCGGGCAGCACTGCAAGTGTCTGACTACGCTTATCTGCTCGAGAACGGTCGAATCACCTTGCACGGACCATCATCAGAGCTCATAAACGATCCCAGAATCATCAACACATACCTGGGGCTGCCCAAATCAAGTCTCTAATATACGTGCTAAGGGGCTTAGATTTTGAAAGCCTCTAATGATTCCGGTGCAAAAAGATCCGCCGGGTTTAACTTTTGCTTGGAAAGCCCTTGCTCCAAGTGGTAGCGCGTAAAGGTATCTAGCGTTTTAAGGTTCTTCTCAAGACCGTAAGGCCACCAATCATCTCCAAACTCTTTCCTGGTCGCATCTACGTGAGCGGGTAACCAAGGCAACATTGTTTTTAGTGCTGCAGTTTCTGCAAAGTCAGCATAAACGATTCGTTGGGCTTCATAGAAGGCTTTGGTGAGAGACTGCGCAATCCAGCGGTTTGATTCATAGACCTCGCGTTTGATCACGATGGTGTGCATGATGGGAAAAATTTGAGTTTCTCTGTAGTAGTTGAGCTCTACTTCTGGATAGTTCTCAAAGAGTCGTTTGACCCGTCCGTCCCCTTTTAAGAAAGAGGAGGGCATGCGTGCTGTGTAGAGGGCGTCTAATTCGCCGTCGTATAACATCTGGGACAGGGTTTGGTGCGCTTGTATAGGGTGCACTTTGATATTCGCTGGCAATTCGAGCTTAAGTTTCTCAATTCGCCCGGTCTCCTCCTCTCCGCCAAAGAGATAGGGCTGAGCATCGATCGGGACTTGGTAGTGATCCGATAAGATACCTCTTATCCAGACCGGTGCGGTCATTTGATACTCGGGACTGGCTATTCTCTTGCCGATCAAATCTTTGGGCTCTTTGATGCCGCTTGCTGCATTGATATAAATGCAGGAGTGTCTGAAATAGCGAGACGGGAAAACGGGAATAGCGATGAAAGGTTTGTCCGCTTTGTTCATCGAGACGCAGTAAGAAGACAAAGACATCTCGGCAACATCAAACTCTTGATACCTCGCCATTCTAAAAAAAGTTTCCTCAACGGGTAGGTTAAGGTAATTGAGGTCAATTCCGTCGCATTGGACTCTGCCGTCTAATAGCGGGCGTGTACGGTCATAATTCCAACAGGCGAAACTAAGTTTTAATCGGGACATGAAGGACCTCTAAGTTATGAAAATCGGTGGTGCACGCAACGCCGGCTAGTATTTTAATCGCGATAGCGTCACTGTGGATAGCAGGTGCTGGTCTAAATTGTTTCTTGTTAAAATAAGATAATCGTTAAAAAGGGATAAAGATACTTTATTTAATTGGGTTTTTGTTTGGACCCATTTATGGGGGCGTGCTTCGTCCAATTTAAGCCAATACTCCTGCTACATTAGGTTCACTCAGTTTGCCGATCATTTCCTTTGCAATACATTAATATTTAAGCCAAATTATTCATGAATATTCCACAGCACCAATTAACGATGACAGTGCTTATGACGCCGGATACGGCGAATTTCACGGGCAATGTGCACGGCGGTGCAATACTTAAACTACTTGATGAGGTTGCTTACGCCTGCGCAAGTCGTTATGCAGCCAGGTATGTCGTCACTATGAGTGTTGATCAAGTGATCTTTCGCCAGCCCATACATGTGGGTGAGATGGTGACCTTCCTCGCGAGTGTTAACCATACGGGCAAGACTTCGATGGAAGTAGGTATTCGTGTTGTCGCAGAGAACATTCGAACACAGGAGAAGCGCCACGTAAACAGCTGTTATTTCACGATGATTGCTGTGGACGATAATCGACGGCCCACTCCTGTGGCTGAGTTTGTACCTCAAACACCTGAGGAGATCAGACGCAACGAAGCCGCTCAGGTTCGAAAGAATTTAAGAATACAGGCGCAAAACCAATTCAAAGCCACAAGCCTGTCCTAAAGCATTGTTCTTTTACCCAATAATTTTTTAAGGATAAAGAAGTTGAAAGCACCCAGTCGTCTACAAGCCCTCGTCGAGGAGGGCATTATTGATGGCGTAATTCGTCAATTGATGAGTGGCAAAGAAGCCATGGTTTACGTTGTCAGGTGTGGTGACGATGTGCGCTGCGCTAAAGTTTTTAAGGAGGCAACACAGCGCAGCTTCAGGCAAGCCGTAGACTATACGGAAAATCGTCGCGTCAAAAATTCACGTCAAGCCCGCGCAATGGCCAAGGGAACTAAGTTTGGCCGGGAGTCACAGGAGGCGGCTTGGCAAAGCGCGGAGGTGGACGCGCTATACCGTTTGGCCCACGCAGGTGTGCGCGTACCCAAACCCTACAACTTCTTTGAGGGTGTACTCTTAATGGAGTTGGTGGTGGATGCACACGGCGATGCAGCTCCGCGTTTGAATGATTCCAGTTTCACAACCGAGCAAGCCCTTTGGGCTCACGGCATGTTAATTGAACAAGTGGTTTTGATGCTCTGCGCAGGTATTGTGCACGCCGATCTGTCTGAGTTCAATATCTTAATGGCCGCCGATGGCCCCGTCATTATCGATCTGCCCCAGGCCGTTGACGCGGCCGGTAACAACCATGCTCAGCGGATGTTGCTGCGGGACGTTAATAACTTAAGAGTATTTTTTGGGCGGTTTGCGCCCTCGCTCCTATCAACCCAGTACGGCCCTGAAATTTGGGATCTGTATCAACGCGGTGAGTTAACACCTGAGACTGTATTAACCGGACGTTTTAAAACCGTAGAGCGCAAAGCGGATTTGAGTAGTGTATTCAGAGAAATTAACGATGCCAAATCGACAGAGGAGGCTCGCAGAGAGCGCCTTAAGGCACACTATGCGAGTAAACGTGTTTGATCCGCGTCGCCTTCAAATGATTTGGATGAACTTTGTTTCACAATTTTTTCTATGCCCAATGATCTAGCGTCGAATCTCGCGCGTGCGACGCACCTGCTAGCAAGCTCTCAGGTTGAGGAGGCTTTGGCGCTTTACCGTGACTTATTCGTGCGTTATCCAAACGAACTGAGCGTGCTTTTAGGCCTCGCTAAGGCATTGTGCGCAAAGGGCGACACACATCAAGCACTTACTTTCATACAGGAGTACTCTAAAAACCAAAGCCAACCCTCAACAAGTGCAGAACTTTATTTTTTGAAAGGATTTGCACTTGAGAGTAAGGCCGATTGGCAAGAAGCCATTAAGTGTTACGAGACGTGCATCTATTTCGATCCCTCGCACTTTAATGCGTTGTACAACCAGGGTAATATATTTTTGGAGTTGGGTAGGTACAACGAAGCTTTGGTTCGCTACAACTTAGCAGCCCAGTTAGATACAAAACATCCCCAACTCTTGAGTAACGCTGGGATTGCCTGTGTTAACTTGGGTGATTTAGAGGCGGCGGTGTCTTATTTTGATATGGCCATTCAAGTAGCACCGCATTTTGTACAAGGTGTGGCCAACAAGGCTGGGACACTGCTGGAGATGGGGCGTGCACAGGATGCCTTGGATCAATTTACCCACTTGCTCAGCTTAGGGCGCGAGCAAAATCTGCTGACCACTACCTTGCACGCACATAGGGGCAGAGGACTCGCTCTGGTTGAACTGCATAGAAATAAGGAGGCCTTGGAGAGTTTTAGCGAGGCTCTTGAGTTAGACCCCCATAACCCCGAGCTTTTGAACAACAGAGGTAATGTCTATAAATACTTAGGCCACTGGGATAAGGCAACTGCAGACTTTGAACAAGCGCTTGTGTATAAAGCGGACTACGCACAAGCGCACTCTAACCTAGGGAATGTATACCAGGAGAGTGGGCTTTTTGATGAAGCCCTTAGGGAGTATCAAAGGGCCATTCAACTAGAGCCTAGTTTTGCTCAAGCACATTTAAACAAGGCTCTGCTGATGTTGGGTGAAGGCCAGTTTGAATCTGGATTTCAAGAGTATGAATGGAGATGGGCAACACCTGAATACGCGCGCCAAGTGCTTCACACCAGCCAACCCTTGTGGGAGCCGTCCTTGTTGGGGGCGGAGTCACCCGCTACCCCTAGCATACACCCTTCAAGTTCGAAGTCGCTGCGGTTGTTGGTCTGGAATGAACAAGGTGTTGGAGATGATATTTACTTTGCGCGCTTTTTGCCCTTGATCCGATTGCTCTCGTCTTTTGTACAAAAAGTTATAGTTCGTATTGATGCAAGGCTGATACCGATATTTAGTTATTCATTTCCAAATATTGAGTTTATCTCTGATGTAACGCAGTTAACGGATCAAGATTTTGATGCGCACATTCCTATCGCAAGCCTTGCCAAATTTAGTAAGTTCCCAGGCGCAGTCAAAACCGCTGCTTATTTGCGGTGTGAGCCAGGCCGGGTTACTGAGTTGAGGCACTCTTTGATTGCTGAGTTGTTGGAGAGGGATCTTCACAGCTCACAAAGTGAAGGCACCCCATTTACTGATTTTGTGATTGGTGTTTCTTGGAAGAGTTTAAACCCCAAAAGTGGTGCTAAAAGAAGTCTAGCCCTAAGTGAACTCATGGAGCAAGTACACAGAGGAATCAATTCTTTGTTGGAGGCTGACCCATCAGCGCGTAACGCATTGAGGACCAAGCGTATCAGGTGGGTGAGTTTGCAGTACTCAGACATAGCAGAGGAAATTAAGCTCGCTGAGGATCACTGCGCAGTCCGCGTTCACAGCATCCAATCGTTGGATGCCGAACATGATTTGGAGCGTTTATCGCAGCTCATTTGTGGATGCGACTTGGTGATCAGCATCGACAACACCACAGCCCACATGGCTGGGGCTTTAGGCGTTAAAACTTGGGTCGTTTTACCGTTTACCTCAGACTGGCGTTGGCAGGTTGTACAAGACCCAGTTTACGGATATGCCTCAGCCAAGATCTTCAGACAAACTGTACCGAGTGAGTGGGCAGCGCCTCTGGGCCAAGTTGGAGCTGATCTGTGTCAGCTTTTAATGGGCTGATGCCGCGTTTTGCTTAAGCGGATTTTATTTAATTGGCAGGTACTGGCGTTCTGTCCACGTTTAAAGTCATAGACACTAAATCATAATAACCATTGACTGCTATTAAATCGGTGACTCCTTTTTCACCAAAAAGGCCTAGCGCTTGTTGATACGTTTTATCACTGACAAAATGGGTTAAGTGCAACTCAGTCGAGAAATCATAAACAGCCGCTTCCTCAGCGGCCATGTTGAGGGGGCGCTTGTTGTTTTTGACCGCTTCAGCAACGTCAGGGTTAAGTCCCGCTTTCATGGCCAGGCGGTGATGTGCAAACCACTCATACTGCGCTCCCCAGTACTGCGCTGTAATTAAAATTGCAAACTCATTGAGTCTTGCGGGCAAGGAGCTATTGAACCTAATTTGAGATCCTAGCTTTTGGATGCTATCGCCAATCTCTGGACTTCTAAGCCAGACGTTAAAGGGGCTTCCAAGAGGTGCGTTCTCCTGCGTTGCGGTGCTCCCCGTGGTGGATCTTGGGCCGCTTCGGATGGACTGGGCTAACTTGGCCTGCTCTGGCGAGAGCTCCTCGGATTTGAGGAGCTTAAAGCGTCTCAAGTCCTCTTGGGCGCTTGCGTGCGTAGGTGTGAGCATAGTTGCACAAAGAGTCAAGGCATGGACAATCACTATCGCTACCCATGTTTTTGAATTGTTCAGCTGTTTTTGCTGAGGGTTTGTCTTAGTATGGGCGCTAAACATCGATACTCCTTGATATGATTGGGTTTAAAGTTTACTTGGAGAAAACGGCATGGCAAAAGCTTACTGGATCAGTACTTACAAATCAATCAGCAACCCTGATGCTTTAGCAGCCTACGGCGCTTTGGCCGGTCCTGCATTATTAGCCGCGGGGGGTAAGTTCTTAGCACGAGGTATACCCGCAGTAGCTAAAGAGGGTGGTCTGCTCCAGCGTACCGTTTTGGTGGAATTTGAAAGCGTAGCGCAGGCTGAGGCTGCATACTCTAGCCCTGCATACAAAGAGGCGCTCAAAGCGCTTGGCACCGGTAATGTGGAGCGCGATATCCGCATTATTGAGTCAGTCTAGGCTCCTAGGGGTTAAAAAGCTCACGCTTTGGTCTAAATTCCGCCGGTAACTTGTTAATTTAACAACGGTTTTTAGTTCTACTCGAATAATTTCGTATAATTCCCAACATCTTGAAACGAGGCTTGGATATGGCAGATATGGATCCCGTTAAAAACAACTTATTTATTGGTGAGGGCGTTGTCTTCACTGGCTCAATTACCGCACCCGGTAAAGTTACGATTCACGGCAAAGTCAGCGGTGAACTTGTTGCAGATGATCTGCAAATTGGTCGGGCAGGGCATGTCTCTGGCAAAGTAAAAGCCAGAGAGATGGATGTCTACGGGGAGTTGCATGAGGATATTTCCTGTCAACACCACTTATTGATTCACAGTACGGGTAAGGTTTCTGGTAATTTGGATTACTCAGAGCTTGAAATCGAGCGCGGCGGTCAATTCCGAGGCGCTATGAACCAGAGAGTAAAGTGATTCCCTGATTATTTGTAATTACAAATAAAAAACCCCGTAACTTAAAAATTACGGGGTTTTTTGTTGTCGATGGTTTCTTAGGAGTGGACTGCTTCAGCTTTTGAATTTTGTTTGGGCAGTATGCGTTCAACTGCTTGTTCAAAGAGGCGCACAGTACGGTCTACATGTTGGAGCTTCTCGAGTCCAAAGAGTCCCAGTCTGAAGGTCATAAAGTCACTTCCTTCATCACACTGAAGCGGTACGCCAGCAGCAGTTTGTAAGCCCTCAGCCAAGAACTTTTTGCTAGATTGAATCTCGGGGTCGTTGGTGTAACTGACCACCACACCTGGGGCTTGGAAGGCTTTGGAGGCGACACTTTTGAAGCCATGCTTTTCCAGGGATGCGCGGATTTTATGGCCCATCTCGATCTGAGCATCCTTCAGGTGCTGGAAACCCAAAGCTTGTGACTCCTCCATTACTGCGCATAGACGGGATAGGGCGTCTGTAGGCATCGTACTGTGGTATGCATGAGAGCCGCTCTCGTAGGTCTCCATGATTTGAAGCCATTTCTTTAAATCACAAGCAAAGCTCGTACTTGTTGTTTGGTCAATTACTTTTCTAGCGTGCTCACTCAACACAATCATTGCGCAGCAAGGTGAGCTACTCCAGCCCTTTTGAGGGGCAGTGATCAGTACATCTACGCCCGTTGCTTTGATGTCGACCCACATCGCTCCAGATGCGATGCAGTCAAGTACAAATATTCCTCCGTAGCTGTGCACAGCGTCTGTGAGTGCTTTGATGTAATCGTCCGGAAGTATCATCCCGCAAGATGTCTCAACGTGAGGGGCAAACACGACATCGGGTTTTTCGCTCAGTATGGTGTTTACGGCCTCGTCTACTGGAACAGGACTAAAGGGCTCTTGTGAGCCTGGTTTTTGTCTTCTTGCTTTCAATACAGTGCAGGCAGCAGGAATACTGCCCATCTCAAAAATCTGAGTCCAGCGGTAACTAAACCAACCGTTACGAATGACCAAGCAACGCTTGTTGGTTGCGAACTGTCTAGCAACCGCTTCCATACCAAAGGTTCCGCTGCCAGGGACTAGAACACTGGAGTGTGCGTTGTAAACAGTTTTAAGGATTTGGGAAATCCGCTTCATCACGCCTTGAAAGCTCTTGGACATGTGGTTTAAGGAGCGATCCGTGTAAACCACGGAATATTCAAGCAATCCATCCGGGTCAACTTGTGGCAGTAATCCTGGCATGTGAGTCTCCAATATCTTTGGTAATTATGGGGAATGTGACCAATGAGTCAAATCCAATGGGTCTAGAGTGGGTGATTTTGAAATTCACGCATGAACTCTCAAAACGCACCTTCAGTATAGTGATCGGCAATTATCCCACTTTAGTTAATCTTTTGCATCAAAACACTGAGTTCTCCACTGTAAACAAGGGTAATCATTGGCATTTCCAACAGGGCGCATAACAACAAGTGGGGAGCAAAACACTTTATTCTATAATCACTTAGTATTAGTTCATGAATCTAAAAACCCTCTGTCCCATTGGGTAACCGCATTTGCAAACTCATCGATTGACGCTATCTCGCCACCCCTCCCTTAGGGCTTTTTAGCGCATTCAGCGTCAGCACAGGCTGCGCTTTTGACTTGAAATAGCCAACTTATACAAAAAGTCACAATTCTTTCATCGATATTCACGACAATCGCTTCATGAAATTATTTGTAGTTCCTTTGTTGGTCGCTTTTTTTGTTCAAAATTTGTTTGCGCAGTCCGTGCAAGACAAGGCAGACGTTGAAGACATATCAGCCAAATATCAAATTACCCTCAACAAGCAGTGGCATCCGAGTTTTAATACACAGGTGGGTGACGGCCCAAACAGCCTAACCTCGGGCAGGGACTCCATGTACACCACCAGTGCCACTGCACACTGGGGGTTTAGGCCTTGGCAAGGAGGGGAGCTCTACTTTGATCCTGAAATGGTGACTGGCGTCCCCTTTGCGGGTGCATTGGTTGGTGTGGGTGGTTTTACCAACGGAGAAATTACTAGAGCTGCAGGCGCCAATCCCACTTTTTACAGACAACGCCTTTTTCTGAGGCAAACATGGGGGTTGGGTGGAGAACAAGAACATGTTGAGAGCGACTTTAATCAGTTAGCCGGCTTCGTTGACAGCAACCGAATGGTTCTGACTGTAGGGAACTTTTCAATTCTGGATGTTTTTGATCCCAATTCGTACGCGAAGAATCAACGGACTCAATTTCAAAACTGGGGCAGTTGGACTTACGCTGCATACGATTACGCAGCTGACGCCCGGGGTTACGGCTGGGGTTTTGCAACAGAGTGGTATCACAACGATTGGGTTTACCGTATTGGGCGTATGACAACACCTGTGACGCCAAATGTCGAAGCAGTTGATTTGAATTTAATGCAGCACTACGGGGACCAAATTGAAATTGAGCGTTCCTATAACTTAGGTGAAAGACCCGGCTCCGTTCGACTTTTGGTTTATCACGACAGGGCTGAGATGGCCAGCTTTAATGACGCAACAGCTTATCTCTCCCGTCTCAATTACCCAGCTCAAAGCAGCCCATCCGCTTTGATAGCCGTTCGCACTGGCAACAAAGATAAGTACGGTATCGGCATCAACTTTGAGCAATCTTTGGATCCCAGTGTTGGATTTTTCCTAAGAGCCATGAAGTCCGATGGAAAAACTGAAACTCTAGCGTTCACTGAAGTCGACTCCTCATTGTCCACAGGCTTTTTAGTCAATGGAAGCAACTGGAAAAGACCCGACGACTCGGTGGGAATGGCTTTGATGATAGATTGGATTTCAGCCGACAGGCTTCGTTACCTAGAAGCAGGTGGCGTCTCTTTCTTCATCGGCGATGGGTACAGAAACTTCAGATCAGCACCAGAGCAAATACTAGAGACCTTTTATAGCATTAACTTTGCAAAAAATAATTGGATCACGCTGGACTGGCAATTTTTACAAAATCCTGCTTACAACGCAGAACGAGGGCCAGTTAACGTTTTTGGCGTTAGGTATCACGGAGAGTTTTAACGAGTTACTCTGAGGAATAAAAAAGGTTTACTATTTTTTATTCCAGTTCGATAAATACTCACAATCCCAGAGTCCTTGCCCTCTGGGAAATAGAGCCTACAATTTACGCATCTGGGTCTAAATTAAAAACTCTATGAAAAATTCAAATCTTTGCTCGGTTTCACTCAATGGTTTACGCCGCAATCTGTTGCACTCAACGCTCGTGTTAACGATCGGCGCGCTGAGTTGGATCCAAACGAGTCAAGCCCAGACAACCAAGCCTCATGCGACCAACTATCCTACTAAGCCTATCAGCTTCATAGTACCCTACGGTGCTGGGGGCGGGGCAGACTCTCGGAGCCGCCAAATCGCCAATTTACTCAGTATCGAACTGGGCCAACCTATCATTATCGAGAACAAAGCGGGTGCTGGTGGCAATATCGGTACAGAGTTCATCGCCAAAGCAGCGCCGGATGGCTACACACTGGGTATGGGCAATTTTGCTCCTTTAGCCGTCAACAAAGCCCTATTTGGAAATCTGCGTTTTGATCCTGAAAAGGACTTAGTTCCTATTGTCTTGATTGATAAAGGTCCCCTGGTCTTGATGGTGAACCCAAAGTCCCCCTACAAAACAGTCGGCGATATTGTGAAAGCTGCTAAAGACAAGCCAGCAACCCTAACTTTTGCATCCGGGGGGATTGGCGGCACGCACCAACTCTCTGCGGAGTTGTTTAAGCAAAGTGCAGGCATTGATCTCATCCACATCCCTTACAAAAGTGGTGCCGCTGCTGCGACCGATCTCTTAGGCGGTAATGTTGACCTGATGTTTGAGCAAATGTACTCTGCAAAACCCAATATTGATGCCGGTAAGCTCAGAGCCATTGCAATCACAAGCAAAACTCGATCACCTCTTTTAAAGGATATCCCCACGCTTGCTGAGGCGGGGTACCCCCAGGTAGAAGTTCAAAATTGGCAAGGATTCATAGCGCCAAAGGGTACTCCCCCAGAAATCATTGAAAAAATAAACAAAGCGGTGAATGTCATTTTGAAAAATGAAAATGTGAAGTCGCTTATTTTGTCCCAGGGCAACGAGGTGGGAGGGGGAACACCCAGTGAGTTCGCATCGCTCATCAAAGCCGAGTCCGCCAAATGGTCTGAGGTCATCAGAAAAGGCAATATCAAAGCGGATTAAATTCCCGATGCCACAGGGCAATGGTTGCTGATGTGCCCTACACTCAGAGTTCTTAAATTACTCTTATTTCCTCAAGTGCTGAGGAGTTTACTCAAGCACTTGGGGAGAAGCATTACTCTTTTATGGCACTGCGCTCCACGATCTACAAAGTAGAACTTCATATCTCAGATACTGAGAGAAATTACTATAACAGCCACACCTTAACCGTGGCACAGCACCCCTCAGAAACTGCTGAGCGGATGATGGTTCGCCTGGTCCTTTTTGCGCTGTATGCTCAAGAGGACCTGGTTTTTACCAAAGGGCTCTCGGATGTGGATGAGCCAGATATTTGGGTTAAAGATTTAACAGGACAAATCAAGTTATGGATTGAAGTGGGGCAACCCGACGAGAAGCGTATTTTGAAAGCCTCCTCAAGAAGTGAGCAAGTGGTCATTTGCGCTTACTCTGGACAAGCATCAAAGTTATGGTGGAGCGGTATTCAAAATAAAGTGGAGCGAGCCAAAAACGTCCGCGTCATAAGCCTTCCCCAGCCCAGCGCCAAGGCTCTGGGCTCTTGGGTAGAGCGAAGCATGCAACTGCATGTCAATATACAGGAGGGCGAACTGTTAGTCTCCTGCGATAAAGGGCAGGAGAGCTTTGGTGTTGAAGAATTCAGGGCAAGCCGGTCCGATTATTGATCCGCTCGGGTATTAAGCTTGCCAAGGAGCGGCAGCAAGAGTAGGCTTGTAAACTTTTGTAACTCTCCAAATCTAATGGATTTTCGCTAGACAGACTGTGCACATTTAGTGGTTTAATCTGCTCTGTTCGGTCGACGTGCACCAGAAGTTCGAGCAGCTCAAGATGTACTTTGTCTACAGCATTGAAGCACTTAATTGTCAGCCTTCCCCCACAAAAAAATTTTAATTTCTCTGTTTTCAGTGTTCTCGAATGACAGAATTTTTTAATGAAGATTTCTTTTTATTGAGGTTAAAACAAAAATGATTCAACTGAATATTAATGGTCAAGATCTAATGGTTGATGTTGAGCCAGACATGCCACTCTTGTGGGTCCTTCGTGATGGTTTGGGGATGACTGGTACCAAATTCGGATGTGGAATTGCGCAGTGCGGTGCATGCACTGTTCACCTTAACGGCCAACCCGTTCGCTCATGTTCATATCCTGTTTCAGCAGCCGTTGGTCAAAAGATCGTAACCATTGAGGGGCTCTCAACCGATACCACTCACCCGGTTCAAGAAGCTTGGTTAGATTTAGACGTGCCCCAGTGTGGATATTGCCAATCAGGCCAGATCATGGCGGCTTCGGCACTACTAGAGAAAATTCCAAAGCCTACAGACAAAGATATTGATGATGCGATGACCAATATATGTCGTTGCGGAACCTACCAACGCATACGCGCTGCCATTCACCACGCCGCAGAGACAGGTAAGGGCATTGGCTCCGTCATTCACTACATGGCAGAAGGCGTTGACACCAAGAGCGTTGATGCTGAGATGATTACAAAAGCTTAATGGGACAACAAAAATGATTACACCTACAAAATCTCATTCCGACACAGTGATTCAAGAGGCAACCTTGGACCCGGCTCCAAAGCTCTCCCGTCGATCTTTTGTGATCGGCACCGCTGCAGTTGCAGGAGGTGGGCTCTCGGTTGGGTTTCACGTTCCTGCGTTGGCTCAAACCACCCAAGGCCTAGCGGCTCAGGAAATCAATGCTTGGGTGGTTGTCAAATCTGACGACTCATGCGTTGTTCGTGTTGCAAGGGCCGAGATGGGGCAGGGCACTCACACCGGGCTTGCGCAGTTGGTGGCCGAAGAGCTCGATTGTGACTGGGCGAAGGTGAGTATCCAGCAAATCACTGCAGGTCAAAACTTAGCCCGAAACCGTGTTTGGAAAAACATGGCAACAGGGGGCAGTCGCGGAATCCGGGAGTCTCATGAATATGTGAGGCAAGGAGGCGCTGCGGCTAAGATACTTTTAGTGCAAGCGGCTGCTAATCAACTAGGGGTTCCAGTTCTTGAACTGAGCGTCACTAAGGGTGTGATAGAACACGGTGCAAGCGGACGCCAACTCTCCTATGGCCAAGTGGCTGAACAAGCTGCAAAACTGCCAGCTCCTGATGTTAAAACTATCAAACTCAAGTCCCCCAAGGACTGGAAGCTTGCTGGGCACCCACTCAAGCGTCTTGACACCGCATTAAAAGTCAATGGTCGATTGAAATATGCGGTTGACGTGAAGTTACCCGGCATGGTCTACGCCGCTATCAAAGCCTGTCCCGTGTTTGAGGGAAAGCTAAAGAGCTTTGATGACTCAGCCGTTAAATCCATGCGAGGCGTGAAGGCTGTGCTGCGTGTGGACGACAATGCGGTTGCAGTTGTTGCTGACAATTGGTGGCGCGCTAAGCAGGCTTTGAACGTACTCCCGATTGTTTGGGACGAAGTGGGTAACGGAGCAGTGACCAGTCAGACGATCAGAGCCAATTTGGAAGAGGGTCTGACATCCAAGCAAAACGTATTTGCAGACACCAATATTGGCGACGCAGAGGCCGCTATCGCCAATGCATTCACCAAAGTGGAGGCGACCTACATCACTCCTTTTGTAAGTCACGCGTGTATGGAGCCCATGAACTGTACGGCTTTGGTCACCGCAGATAAAGCGGAAGTTTGGGTTCCTTCTCAAAATGCCGAGGCCGCACTTGCAGAGTTGGCAAAATCAACTGGACTGGATATCACTAAATGTGAGGTCTACAACATGTCTTTGGGGACTGGGTTCGGTCGTCGCGGGGGCTTTCAAGACTACGTGAGACAAGCCGCGTTACTGGGTATGCAAATGCTTGGCACGCCGGTGAAACTTTTGTGGTCCAGGGAAGAGGACATCACACATGACTTTTACCGACCCATCGGGCATTGCAAAATGTCTGCAGGACTGGATAAAAAAGGAAACTTGGTTGGTTTACAAATGCGTGTGTCTGGTCACTCGATCAATGCTTACGCAGCGCCTCACAACATTGTTGACGGCAAAGACCGTCGCCAACTTCAAGGTTTTTGGCCCGAGCCTGGGGACGCTCAGTACGGATACACCATTCCTAATTTGAAAATTGAGTACGCAATGCGCAACTCGCATGTTCCAGTTGGGCCTTGGAGGGGTGTTAATACAAATCAAAACGGTTTGTACAGTGAGTGCTTCATGGAGGAGGTTGTGCATGCCTCTGGGCGCGATTCCCTAGAGTTTAGACGTGCGCTTTTGAAAGACCATCCTAAGCACCTGGGCATTTTGAATGCGGTTGCCGAGAAGGCGGGGTGGGGCAAGCCTACCGCGCCAGGCGTGCACAGGGGAATCGCTCAGTTCATGGGTTACGGAAGTTACACGGCCGCTGTCGCGGAGGTGAGTGTTAAGGGCAATGAGGTTCATATCCACAAACTCGTGCTTGCAACAAACTGTGGGCACGCCGTTAACCAACGTACGATTGCCGCTCAAGTCGAGGGTTCAGTGGCTTATGCTTTAGATACCTTACAAAGTGAAGTGACGATCAAAGATGGCCGCGTAGAGCAGAGTAACTTTGATACCTACCCCATTGCGCGACTAAGACAGATGCCCCACATCGAGACAGTGATCGCACCAACATTTGATTTTTGGGGCGGTGTAGGCGAACCCACCATTTGTGTGGTGGCGCCCGCTATTTTGAATGCAATCTACAAAGCACGAGGAAAGCCAATCCGAACTGTGCCCCTTAAACACTCAGGCCTAAAGATTGTCTAACCCTGTGGGAGCCGGGCTTTAGGACCAGGACTAAGACTAAGATCACGACAAAGTCTACTACCGCGTCTAAACTACGTTCGCTTAAAGCCTAAAGCTAGGCTTTAAGCGATAACCTGAGTTCTTCAATGTCTTCGACTAAGATTGCAAGATCAAATGCAGCGTATTTTTCCAAAGCACTTGACGCGTTACTTGCGCCGCTTCTTACAAGTATTCAGGATCTTTACTGTGCCCGTGGTCTTTGGGCTAGGATTATTTGGCTCTGAATGCGTAGGTGCTCAAACGCCCTATTCTTTAGCTACTTATCAAATGAGTGGAGATTCAATATTGGAGCCGCTTGGTGCAAAGCAGGGTCAGGCTACCCGGGGGGCGCAGATTGTTAAGACGCGAGAGGGACAATGCACGTTGTGTCACGCTATTCCTGAGTTCAAGGGCCAGGTGGGTAATCTTGCTCCTCTTTTGGAAGGGGTAGGCTCAAGGCTCTCAGCGGCTCAAATCAGGTTAAGAGTTGTTAATGCAACTGCGCTAAATCCGCAATCCATCATGCCAAGTTACTACAGGGTGGACGGTTTGAAAAGTGTTGATCCTCAGTGGCTAGGTCTTCCGTTAATGAATGAGCAACAAATAGAGGATGTAGTTGCTTATCTGGTTACTCTCAAATGAGTTTTGTCAGTCAGTTCACCGCTTAACAATCGCACATTAAAAGCAATTTTGAAAAGGAAAAGTTTTGACTGAGAGCCCAAAATGCAAAAAATCCCCTTTCATCAAAGCGGGTGACAAACGAAATAGCTTGCGCGCAATAGCAGCGGGTGGGGCACATCTAATGCTGAACCCAATGCGGTGGACAGTTGCGCTCAGTGCAATAGCAGCAAGTTCGGCCCGCTCGAACGAGGATTCTTTCAATGCTTTATTTAATGAAATAACTGGGGGTAAAAAACCCAGTGAAAGCAGGATTTTTTTAGAGACCCCAAGGCTTGCCGATAACGGCCACTCTGCAGCGTTTCGGGTTTACGTCGATAGCCCCATGAGCGAAAGCGACTTTGTTAAAAGTATCTTTATTTTGTCTGACAGAAATCCCAGACCCTTCGTTGCTCGGTTTGATCTTACCCCGCTGAACCCAAAAGCAGAGATCTCAACCCGTGTTCGTTTAAATGGTTCTCAAAATGTGCATGCCTTAGCGCTGACATCTAAGGGCGAATGGTTTACAGCGCATGTTCCAGTTGAAGTGACTGAATCTGCTTGTTTGGACGCATCTTAATCATGGCTGCAAGAATTATCACGCCTACAAATATAAAAAGCAATGAACCTTTTGAGGTTCGTATTTTGATTCAACATGCTATGGAAACGGGGTACCGCTTGGACTTGATGGGTACATTGATTGCCAAAAATGTGATCAAAAATTTAACGGTTACTTATTTGGACGCGGTGGTCTTCAAAGCCTCACTGGGTACCGGGATTGCAGCCAATCCTAGCCTACAGTTTTGGATGAGAGCCCCGCAAAATGGACTTCTCAAGTTGTCTTGGGAGGACGATTTGGGAGTGATGGGGCAGGCGGAGAAGCTCCTAGAAGTCAAGTAGCTAGCCAAATGATAAGGTTACTTTTTATTTTTGTCTCGATTGTTTGTTTTAACGCTTCTTCTTTTGCAAATGACTTTGAACGCGTCGTCCCTCCTCAAGCACTGCGATCAGGATTGACCTTCATCAGTGAAGATCTTCGCAGTCTTGCTCGAAGCGATGATCTAAACCCTGCTTTTTTGTGGGTCATTCAGGGCGAGGCCTTATGGAAGAAAACTGAATCTGCAGAACATCCGTCTTGTTCGAGTTGCCACGGTGAATCAAACCAATCCATGCGAGGTGTATCCACACGGTATCCTCAGCTAGACAAGCAAAGCGGTCAGCTCATAAACTTAGAGGGACGAATCAATGAATGTCGAACCCGGCATCAAAAGCTCCCTGAACTTGCACTCGAGTCAGATGAGATGCTTGGGATAACCGCATACGTTGGGATGGCCTCAAGAGGGCTCCCCATGAATGCCCATATTGATGCAAGCAATATCGAGCATTTTCGAAGAGGGCGTGAGTTGTATTACACACGTATGGGTCAAATCAACCTGGCATGCACGCACTGTCATGAACAAAACTGGGGTAGAAAACTGCAAGGTGAGACGATCAGTCAAGGCCACATCAACGCCTATCCGGCTTACCGACTGGAGTGGCAACGCATGGGGTCCTTGCACCGAAGGCTTCGAGCGTGTTTGAGTGGCGTTAGAGCGTATATGTTCCCATTGGGTTCGAGTGAGCTTTTGGATTTAGAGCTTTTTTTAGCATGGCGCTCTACAGATCCTAAAATAATTGTTGAAAGCCCTGGGGTAAGACGCTAGATATTAAATCCCCTAATTGGAGCAAAATTGCTACTGATTAAAAATCATTTGAGTCAATCAAAGCATTTGCAATAAGTTCAAAAATTAAATGCTGTGATGGACTTATTGAGTTTCCCCTTTATATTCAAAATGGAGTCCCTCATGATCCGATCTAACAAAGCCCCAATGATAAAAAAGCTTACGCTGGGTGCATTCTTATTCGTTTGCGCTACGCTTGTACATGCGCAGCAAGCCAAACTCGTTCGCGTACCGCTTCAAACACAGGACTTGTCGATTCCGCAGAAAGTTGTTGTCCAGGCGAGGGCCGAATTTGCAGAAACCGCTTCATCAGGTCGTCATACGCATCCTGGAGAGGAGATTGGTTATATTTTAGAGGGGCAACTTGAGTTGAGGGTGGATGGACAGCCAACTCGCGTGCTCAAGCCCGGCGATGTATTTTTCATCCCCGCAGGCGTTATCCATGACGGGATAAACACAGCCTCTGGAACCACAAAGGTTCTTGCGACTTATGTTGTTGAAAAAGGTCAACCCGTCGCAACATTAGTCCCTAATTGAGAGCATGACGATGAAAGCAGCTTGGTATACAAAGAATGGTCCTGCAGTGGACACCTTGATTGTGGGTGAACTCGACAAGCCCGAGCCTGGTCCAGGGCAGGTAAGGGTGCAACTTAAAACTTCAGGCGTTAATCCCTCTGACGTCAAATCAAGAATAGCAAGACCTTTGAATGCACCCTTGATCATCCCTCACAGCGATGGTGCGGGCTTAATCGATGCTGTAGGTGCTGGGGTCAGTCAAAGCAGGTTGGGGGAGCGTGTTTGGATCTGGAATGGTCAGTGGGCTCGACCTCATGGTACGGCCTGTGAATTCATTGTGGTCAATGAATCTCAGGCGGCTCATCTTCCAGATTCAACTACTTTTGAGGAGGGGGCGTGTTTGGGGATACCTGCACTTACAGCGTTACAGGCAGTCAATTTGTGCGGAGATTTAAAAGGCAAGACCGTTTTAGTGACTGGCGCGGCGTCAAGTGTTGGACACTACGCTGCACAGTTGTGTGTCCTGGCTGGGGCTAAAGTGATTGGCACTGTGGGCAGTGAAGAAAAAGCCAAGCATGCAAAGGCTGCTGGGGTGGAGGATTGCATTTTTTATAAAACCGAATCTGTTCCAGACAGAATCAAAGAAATCACCAAGGGTAGCGGCGTATACGCCGTCATTGATATGGATTTCTCCAGCACCAGCCAATGGCTACCCAAAGGGGTCCTTGCTGCACACGGGATTTTTGTTTGCTACGGATCCAATAATCCAGGTGATATTTCGATTTCTTTTAGGAATCTTCTGTTTCAGTCTATAACGTTTAAGTTCTTCTTGATCTACGATTTGAGTGCTGAGGACCGTCAAAAAACACTTGTGCAAATGCGTCAACTGTTAGACAACAACAGCCTAAAACACACCGTTGCTAAAACCTACGATTTATCCGAAATTGCAGAAGCCCATTTGGCTGTTGAGGAGGGGCACTTTACGGGTAATGTTGTACTGGACATTTAATTTCCACTTTGATGGCAGCCCCCTCTCTCTAGGGTTATCACTGAGGGTTTGAATTAACTTCTGGTCAAATTTGGTAAATAATCAAACGTTGTGCGCTTGTGCTTTGAGATGGTTTGATGCAAGTACATCAATAGCTTAGAGCTCAAGTGGGTAAATTTTCTTTAACTTTAACTACTTTTTAATCATGCGTTTTTTAAGTTTTGATAGCAATGGCCTATCCACTGTTGGTGTTGTTTTAGACTCTAAGTCAGATGAATTTGTTGATCTCTCGATGTTGGGGACATCCCTTCCTTGTGAGCTAGGAGCTCTTATAGCTACTCCCAACGGTTTGCAAAGCGCTCACGCAGCAGCCAAGTCAGCACCTGCCAGTGCCATCAAATCCATTAAAAATGCACATCTCTTACCCCTGATCACCCATCCTAGCAAAATTGTTTGCATGGGACTGAACTACGCCGACCATGCCAAAGAAGGTGGCAATGCAAGGCCTGAGTTCCCTAGCTTCTTTTTGCGTGGACCTTCTTCTATGGTTGGTCATCACCAACCTATCATCAGGCCAAAAGCTTCTAGCAAACTAGACTATGAGGCGGAGTTGGCGCTCGTGATTGGGCACAAGGCGCATCACTTGACTCCTGAGAATGCACTTTCTTGCATAGCGGGTTATTCTTGTTTTAATGACGGCAGTGTTAGGGACTTTCAAAGGAAATCTTCTCAGTGGACTTTGGGTAAGAACTTTGACGCCACAGGTGGGTTCGGGCCTTGGCTGGTCACTCCGGATGAACTCCCCCACGCTGCGGATGGTCTGAGGATTCAGTCGCGTTTGAACGGAAAAATCATGCAAGACGGCAATACAAAGGACTTTTTGTGGGGTGTCATTGAATCGTTATGTATTATTTCAGAATGCATGACTTTGGTCCCTGGTGATGTCATCATTACTGGCACACCTGCTGGTGTTGGATACGCCCGTACTCCACCCGTTTGGATGGCACCCGGTGACGTTTGCGAGATCGATATTGAGGGAGTCGGTGTATTGGTGAACACAATTGCTGATGAAAAATAGTATTTCCCGTCTGTGAGACTCCCCAGTAACTTATGACAAGTGCAACCATTCTCAGATGCGTTGCACTTGATTGATAAATCCAATTCCCCTTCAAAAATCTTAACTCTTAAAGGATTGCAAATGGATAAGCTGAGTCGTCGTGATCATTTGAAACAATGGGGCGGTATGTTGGCTGGTGGGCTTGCCTCTTCCGCTGCTTTGAATTCTGTAGCGCAAGCGCAAACCAGCGCAATTCCACCAGAGGGCATTGGCTACAAAATTAACCACATTTCTTATTCTGATTTAGGCGGACGACCTGATAGTGTTCAAGTCATGAAGAACAAGGGCCACATTTATGTGGGGCACATGCACAGCGATGGTGTAACGATTTTGGACGCTGCTAACCCCAAGGACTTAAAACCCGTTAACTTCTTTACAGCCGGTAAGTACACACGTACCCATCACCTTCAAGTGGCTGAGAATCTGCTTTTGTTGGCAAATGGGGCCAACATTGTGGCCATGCAGTCCTACAACGACATGCGTGGTTATTTCGAAAACAATCCAGTTGACAGTTTGACCAATCGTCAGAAATTCAGATCTGGGCTTTCGATTCACGATATCTCAAATCCAAAAGAAATGCGAGAGATCGCATTTCTTGAAATGCCTGGGATTGGCATCAACCGTTTGTGGTGGGTTGGTGGAAGATACGCCTATATCGCCGCCCACTTGGATGGATTTACGGATACTATTCTCGTGACTGTGGATTTGCAAAACATCACCAAACCAGAAATAGTGTCTAAGTGGTGGATGCCAGGGATGAACCGCGCTGCAGGGGAGACCTCCCAAATGCCCAAAGGCAAGCGCATGGCCTTGCACCACATGATCACTGCGGGCAATAGGGGCTACGGGGCATGGCGAGACGGGGGGTTCACTATTCATGATCTGAGTGATCCTGCAGCTCCCAAGCTCTTGTCGCATATCAACTGGGCACCGCCGTTTCCTGGTGGAACGCATACACCGCTCCCGCTTCCAAAGCGTGGACTTTGTGTGGTGGCTGATGAGGCAAATGCTGAGAAATGTGCCAAAGGCATTTTTCATACCTTCGTTTTGGACGTAAGGGTTTCAGAAAACCCTGTTCCTATCTCCACGCTCCCCACTCCTAAGGACCGGGACTACTGCGGTTTGGGTACTTTTGGTCCTCATAACCTTCACGAAAATAGGCCTGGATCTTATCAAAGTGAAGACATGATCTTCGCAACCTACAATAACGCCGGCGTTAGGGTATTTGATATAACCAACGCTTTCGAGCCTAAGGAGGTTGCTTACTGGGTACCTCCACTACCCCGAAAGATGATGGATCCAAGGCCTAATGTGGCTTTTGCTGCAAAGACTTGTGATGCATACGTAACACCTGAGGGGTTGATGTACGTAACAGACTGGAACGGGGGACTCCACGTTTTGGAGTACAAGGGCTGAGCTTAGCTAAGATTATTTTTTTAGGATTTAGACAATGTCATTACGCATAAACGATACAGCACCTAATTTTGATGCTCAAACCACTCACGGCATGATCAATTTTCACCAATGGATTGGTGAAAGCTGGGCCATACTTTTTTCCCACCCGAAGGACTTTACGCCAGTTTGTACGACTGAGTTGGGATACATGGCAAAGATCGAACCTGAGTTCACAAAACGCAATTGCAAGCTGATCGGGCTGAGCTTAGATCCCGTTGACCGTCACGGCAGTTGGGCTAAGGATATTGAGGAAACTCAAGGCGCAGCTGTCAAATATCCAATGATTGGAGATACTGACCTTAAAGTGGCAAAGCTTTACAACATGCTTCCAGCAGATGAGAAGGGCGACTCAGAGGGAAGGACTGCAGCAAACAGCGCCACAGTTCGATCTGTATTTGTGATCGGTCCTGACAAAAAGATCAAACTCATGATGACGTATCCTATGACGACGGGGCGTAATTTTGATGAGATTCTTAGGGCGTTGGACTCCATGCAGCTAACGGTTAAATTCAAAGTTGCCACACCTGTTAACTGGAAGAATGGTGAGGATGTAATTATTGCCGGATCCGTTTCTGATGATGATGCAAAGAATTTATTTCCAGGTGGTTGGAACGCTGTAAAGCCTTACCTACGGATCGTAAAACAACCCAAATAATAGTCCTGCGACTCAAGCTTACCTCAGGTGCCTAGCCGCCTGGGGGATGGCGAGAAAGTTTGTCAGCGCCGGGAAGAATATAATTCCCGCTTAAACTAGCAAAACTGCTGGCATGCTCTCTCGTTACTTATTTAAAGGCGGTTATGTACGACGTCGAATCGATTACCAAATTACTTGATCCCATTTTCCCCGGCCTCTTTGGCGTTAAGGTGACTGAGGTTGGCATCGAAAAAGTACTGGGTGAATTGGAGCTTAGAGAGGATTTTGCATCTGTTGGTGATGTCATACACGCCGGCGTTTATATGACTTTTGCCGATACCTTGTGCGTGGTTGGGACGCTTATGAACAATCCGAACAGCACCCAAGTGGTAACCAAGGACTCAAGCACCAAGTTCATGGCCCCAGCTGAATTAGGGAGTGTGCTCAAGGCAGAGGCAAGAGCCTTTCACCGCGGTAAATCAACTATGGTCTGGCAGGTTAGTATCCAAAGTGATGCAGGTAAGCTTTGCTCCATCGTGACGCAAACGATGCAGGTGTTAGATCCTGTTGAGCCAGAGGTCCCGTTACCCCCTATTACGCCGCCTGTTGCACTTACACCTCCACCACCTCCACCTCCCAAGCCCGTAGCTGCTGAGCCAGCCCCAGAGGGAGAGGCTGACAAGCCCGCGGCTTAAATACTGTTACAAAAAAAGTAATATCTCGTTCAAGGTCAAGGCCCCAGATCTCCCCTTGAAAATTTGAAAGCAACTCAAATGCCCAAACACATCACAGGCGTTGTTGCCGCCTCAGCGACTCCAGTCTCTGAGAATTTCACCCCCGACACCACGCGTTTGGTCAAGCATCTCAGATATCTACTGGACAACGGGTGCGATGGAATTAATTTACTTGGCACAACCGGTGAAGCCGCATCCTTTAGCACTTTGCAGCGTATTGAAATTATGAAAGCTGTCAGGGATGCAGGACTACCGATGGACCGCATTATGGTAGGCACTGGTGTTTCATCGCTCTTTGAAACCATTGAGCTCACCAAAGCTGCCAACGAATTAGGATTCAACGGCGCTTTAATCGTCCCTCCTTTTTACTACACTGGAATTGATTCCCACGGATTGCTGATCTACATGGATGAATTGATGAAGTCCTTGGGCGATTTTGCAATTCCTATCTATCTTTATCATATCCCTCAAAATACTGGGGTGGCTTGGCCCATTGAAGTGGTGAGTAAGCTTGCAAGCAAGTACAAAAGCAAGGTTGTTGGGATAAAAGACAGTGCAGGGGATATGGCTTACTCCAAAGCGGTTGTTAAGGAAATTCCTGGCTTCCAGGTGTTCCCAAGCTCTGAGGCATCGCTTTATGAATCCAAGTCGAATGGGTTTGCGGGATGCATATCGGCTACGACCAATTTAACCGCTGCGGACTCTCAGATTGCTTGGTCTAAACAAGGGACACCAAGGGGGGCTGTTGCCGTGCAACGCGCTACGGAGCATAGAAATATACTTGCCAAAGAGGCGTTAGTGGCGAGCGTTAAAGCTGCTTTATCGGTTCTTTATCAAGATCCAAGTTGGAGCCGAACCATGCCCCCCATGACATCGCGCAACGAGGAGCAAACCATTCGACTCAAAGATGCTTTGGTCAATGCGGGTTGGAGCACTGAGCCCATCACAATTTAAGTCGGAGAGCGGCCCTGTGT
>CAJAYT010000128.1 GCA_903949285.1 uncultured Burkholderiales bacterium | reverse complement strand
GAAATCTCTGAGGCTTTGGGCCGTAAAAAAGGTCTGATTGATTTAGGTGCTGGTAATTGCCAAAAAGCGGAGTCCCTTTTTCACTCACTTTTACCGTCCTCTTATACAGCCATCGATTTTTCTATTGAATATTTAAAAGAAATCTTACCCCAGTTACAAAATAAGTACCCTGAGATTGAGATGTTTGGCATAGGGATGGATTTCTCTAAAAATCTAAAACTTCCAGATTCCGTTCCAAAATCAAGTTATAACTTTTTCTATCCAGGATCAAGTATTGGAAATTTCACTAAAACTGACGCCCAACAATTATTAAAGCAAATAAAGACCGAGGTAAGGGACGGAGGCCTACTCATCGGGGTTGATCTCATGAAGGAGGACAGTGTTCTTTTTAATGCCTACGATGATCCTTTAAAACTAACGGCCGCTTTCAACCTAAACATTCTCAGGGTAGTTAACTCCTTGATTGGTTCTAATTTTAATGTAACTAACTTTAAGCATTGCATAAAAATCAATCACTCACTTCAACGAGTTGAGCTCTACCTTGAAGCATTGAAGGATACAACTGTTGCTTGGGGAGAGCATATCAGAACATTCAAATGCGGCGAGCTCATTCACACAGAGAACTCACACAAGTACACTCCTGAGTCCATAAAGAATTTGCTCACAAGCGCCGGTTTCCAATCGTTTCATGTATGGACTGACCCCAAGAACTACTTTGCACTCATTTATGCTACTTGACACTACAAAAGGCGAAAGTCTTGAATCACTCCTTGAGTTATTTATCTCCTCTAGAAAGTACTCAACACAACTGATAGGCGAATTAACGCCTGAGGATTGTCAATCTCAGTCCATGCCAGAGGCAAGTCCAATCAAGTGGCATTTGGCCCATGTCACCTGGTTTTATGAGGTGATGGTTTTGAAGCAGTTTGAGGTGAACTTTGAATTTTGGAATCCACAATACGCCGTTTTATTCAATAGCTACTACAACATTATTGGTGATAAACACCCGCGAGCTCAACGCGGTCTTTTGACCCGTCCTAGCCTAGATGAAGTTTTAAGTTGGAGGGCAAACATCGACAAGCGTGTCGTTCATTTGTTAACCACACAACCTACACCAGAAATCAAAAGTCTTGTTAGACTGGGAATCAATCATGAACAGCAACACCAAGAATTGATGCTGACTGATCTGCAACATCTGTTTTTCAATAACTCTTTGTATCCCTATGTAAACAACTTCAAGGGTCCCCAAAAGAGCTCAACAAATAAAATGGACTGGATACATCTAGATCCAGGTCTTTACTCAGTTGGCTTCAACGAACTCGGATTTCATTTTGACAATGAGGGTCCGCAGCATAAAGTGTATATTCAGCCCTGCGCGCTCAGTAACAGTTTAGTCACAAATGACGATTGGTTTAAATTTATCAAGAGCGGGGGTTACAACGATTCGAGGTGGTGGCTGGACGAAGGTTGGGCCTGGGTTCAGCGCGAACAAATTCATACCCCTTTGTACTGGATTCAAGCCCAAGATTCGGAATCATTTAGTGAGTTTAGCCTCTCTGGTTGCTTGCCACTTGAGGGCGCTCACCCGGTCAGAAATATCAGCTACTTTGAAGCAGATGCTTATGCTAGTTGGGCCAATAAGAATTTAGATCATCACTTAGGAGTGCGTCTTCCCACCGAATTTGAGTGGGAAGTGTTTGCGAAAACACAGCCCCAACAGTTTGAGGATATGTTTCAATGCCTATGGCAATGGACAAGCAGCAGCTACAGTGCTTATCCCGGCTATCGGCCTTGGAGTGGATTGGCCGGAGAATACAACGGTAAGTTCATGATCAATCAAATGGTACTAAGAGGCAGTTCTTCGTTCACCGTAGATGGACACTCAAGGCCTAGTTATCGTAACTTCTTTCCTGCGCAGTCCCGCTGGCAGATGACAGGTTTACGACTGGCAAAGGACCTTTGAGGTAATACTCTTTGCGAGACGCGCACTGAGCAATAAGAGCGGCATTAAACTCACGCTGATAGCTTAAGCGTGTGGATGTGGTTTATTCATGTGAGAGATGATGAAGCGCATTCCCAGTGAAAACATAGCTGCAGGTATAGCACCTTCTAACATGAGCTCCGTGTTGTTTGTCGATAGTCCTTGAGCAATTCGCTCTCCGTACCCGCCCGCCCCCACAAATGCAGCGATGGTTGCAGTACCAGTGGTCCAAACTGCAGCCACTTGTATACCGCTAAAAATAGAGGGTCTGCAAAGGGGGAGTTCGATTTTAAGCAACTGTATCCAAAATCCTGCGCCAAGCGCTTTAGAAGCCTCTTTGACTGCAGAATCCACCAACTGCAGTCCAGAGTGAGTAGACTCAATGATTGGCAACAACGCATATAGTAAAAGTGCAATGAACGCGGGCCAAAAACCAATCGAATGCACAAGCAAAATTAAAAAACTAAGTAGCGCCAGTGCTGGAATGGTTTGTATGACGCTAATTAAAGTTAAAAGATAACCACCACTCTGAGGTTTTGCATAAACCCATACACCAAGTGGAATCCCAAAGAGGACGGCTGTGATGAGCGAAGCAAAAACCAATAAAGTATGCTGGTACGTTATTCG
>CAJAYT010000127.1 GCA_903949285.1 uncultured Burkholderiales bacterium | reverse complement strand
GCGAGAGCCAAGAGACGACTTGACTCGGACTGCGTTAAAGCGCGTGCACTTGCAAAAACCAAAGTTGACACGCATTTTTTACCGTTAAGGCCTAAGGGACTTCTAAGTAAACCAAGGTCCTCTGCGTTGATACGTCCCCTGTCTAACCAGTGCCCTTTTAGTTCAAAGTGTTGTTCGATCAGACCCATTTCAAAGGGTAGATTGGCGCTGGGCATACCCAACGCAGTGATGTCCCAGGCGATAAGTTGGGAGTTATCCTTAAGATCGAAGATGCACTGATTCTTAGCCTTACATCCGTTATAGGCAAGTGTCTCAAGCGGTAGCCACTCGAGTCGTGCACTGTCGTGGAGTGTTGCATTGATAGTTTGAGTGGCCCATTCACTCTCGGATTTATAAAAACGAGTTGCACCTGGGGTTGTAATGAGTGCGTGAGCACCACCCCGGGCGTCGATGTTGATATCTAGCGAGTCCCCTCCCACCAATCCGCTAGGGGGGTGAATCAAGATGTTGTGGCAAATGGAGGGACCCTCGGGATAGAGGCTGCGCAGGATGCGCAGGGGCCCCTCGTGCTCAAACTTAACCTGGGTGGCTAGATTGTCTCGACTGTAGTGCAGGTCAAGGCGCGCACTCCAACCCACGGCTTAAGCTGCGCCCTGGGGTGGAGTAAATCCATTATTGGGCGCAGTGGATTCATTGTTTGAATTCACTGGTAAATTACTCAGAATAACGCGCCATAGAGCAAGATCAGTTGCCGTAATGCGGTCCCTGGCCTGTGCAACCTCCTCAAATAGTGCTCGGTCCGTCATCACACTCAGCTCTTTGATCTCGGAGATCAAGCTCTTGTAATGCTCAACCGCGTGTTCGGGAACGGCTGCGATTTTATGCAGCGGTAGTGCGGAGATGTCATCCATCATCTCCCGATCTTTTTTGGCACGTTCGTACAAGCGGTGTAACTCCTCCTCCGACATGTGTAGCCTCTTGGCCTCACGGTTGATCACGTCCGCATCCTCCATGGACAGCTTACCAACGGAGAGCATCTCGTACAACCGGTTCAACAGCTTTTCGCGGTCAATTCGCAACTGATCACTAAAGGCTGCGGATAAAAGAGCGGCTGGGATTGCGAAAATACCGATACCCATCAGCGCCAAAATAATCGTCATCGCACGGCCCATTGGTGTGACGGGCGTTAAGTCGCCGTACCCAACAGAGGCGAGCGTGATCACGGCCCAGTAGATGGCCTGAGGGATATTTTCAAATTTATCGGGTTGTGCCTCGTGTTCAAACAAGTAACCCAAGCTGGCCGTTAGTACGACCAGTAAAAGCATGATGAAACCTGAGGCCGCCATAAAAGGCCACTCACGCGCAATCACTTTACCAAGGGTCGCAGTAGCTTCTGTGTAGCGAGTCAGTTTTAAGAGCCGCATCAAGCGGAAAACTCGCAGAAAACGCAGATCAAATAAGTGGTGTAAGAATACCTCAAGAAAGAAAGGCAAGATGGCCAAGAAGTCGATGATCGAGGATGTCGTCTTTGCTTGCTTGAGCCTACCCCAAATAGCGTGTTGAAAGCCTGGTTCTTCAACGCACGTATACAAACGCAGGAAGTACTCAACGGTAAATACCCCAACCGCCACAGCGTCTAAGATCACGAATTCAATATTCAAAATGTAGTGGATGCTTTGCACGGATTCAAAGATTACGGCAATCACCGAAACTACAACCCACAACACAATGAACGAATCAAAGAGCTCGTGCAGTTTGCCGCCGTACTCTGAGGGGTAGATGATGGCGTGCATCTTTTGGCGGAAGGTGCGCTCTTGATTGGCAATCCTAAAGTCTTGGATCGCTGGAATAATGACCCTAAAGAGCTTTAAGATTCGAAGCAGCCTTAGCGCCCTTAATATCCTCAAGTCCACTGCAATGAAAGATTGCAGGTAAAAAGGAATGATGGCTAAAAAGTCAATAATCGCAAAAGGACTAAAGATATAGCGAAGTGTTGGGAAACGCTTATCTTTAAACTCATGGTCCACAGGCGCCAGATAAAGGCGGGTCAGATATTCAGCGGTGAACACGACCACTGAGACGATATCAAACAGATGAAACCAAACTTTGTTAGGCTCAAAAACGGCGGGAACGTGCTCAAAGAGCAGCGCAAACATATTGCCAACAATGAGTAGACCAATCCACTTGTCTACAGTTTCAAGATGATTCCCCTCTATTTCTGGGTCTAATAGCCACTTGTATAGCCATTCTTTGAACGGCAATCCAGTTGGGATTTGAACCTTGTAATCGGATCCGCGGAGTTGTGGTTCTTCAGTCATGTTGGATACTGTTAGATTTAAATTCAGAAATCAAATTCTGCGATTTTGGTTGGGTAAGCGCCTTTGTCACAAATGGTCACTCGAACGTTCACTTTATCTACGATCGAGTCGCTGTTGATCAAGCTACTGGTAACGGTAGGAATTGCAGAGCCAAGGGGCGTATTTACATTTTTTTCCAACACAAAACCACCCGCAGTACTGAGATCTGATGGATCGCATTTATCTACAAGGGTTAAGGTCTCTAAAGAGAATGCGTTGGTGAGCGTAGACAAAGGGCCACCCTTTTGGGTCAGCGCGTTAAAACACTCACCCCAAGAACCACTCTTGATATCAGTGATCGTAATAGGCTCATTATCAAATCCTTCTTTTTTAGCAGCAATTTTGGCCGCTCGCATGAGCTCTTTCTTCTCTTTCTCAATGGCTGCGGCAACAGCGGGGCCTCCCGCGCATGCAGCAGGCTGAAACCCTTCCTTAAAGCGCTCTGCACTGGCATCCGTCATCCACTTGACCCAGGCTTCACCATTTTCTTTAGATCGTTCGGTTTTCATACCCTCCTCAAATGCAAGTCTTCCCAGCAGCGTCACGGATACAAGTACGCCAACTAGAAAAACAAGAAATGAGATGTCAACCCAGGTTGGGCCTAACTTCTTAGGGCTAGAGGTTTCTGCATGATGTTCCATGGAATGAGTACTTGAGTGGTTGATTTGAGTTGATGGTTGAGTGAGTGCTCAATTTGAAGGATCAACTTTAGGATCTATAAAAAACGTTTTTAAATCCCGTAGTTGTCAAGGATATATTTTGAGCAGGCAAGATATTTTCAATTCACAAGCGATTTGAAAGAATGATCCCTGCAGAAATATTCTCAGGCATATTCTCTTACATTCGAGGAGTAATTTTGAACTGCTCCCCCTAAAACTAGTTGTTTTGGGAGCCTCTATGTGCCCAGCCTGTTGTGTGATGCTCAATGTAATTAAAAAGTTCGTACATTATCATCGCCATCGCACCAACCACGACCAATCCACCAAAAGCAAGGCCCATTTGCATGGCGGAACCTGCGGAAATGAGTAAATACCCGATACCTTCGTTGGCGGCGGTCATCTCAGAGACTGTCGTTCCAACAAAAGCCAGAGTAATAGACACTTTTAGGGAGCCAAAGAAATAGGGCATTGAGCGGGGAAGTCCAACCTTCATGAGAACGTCCCAGCGTTTGGCGCCCAGCACGCGCAATACGTCCTCCAGCTCTGGCTCTAAAGTTGCCAAGCCAGTTGCAATGTTGACCATGATGGGGAAGAAACTAATTAAAAAGGAGGTCAGAATCGCTGGCCCAATTCCAATTCCAAACCAGACCACCAAGATCGGGACAAAGGCCGCTTTCGGCAGGGCATTAAAAGCGGTCATTAATGGATAGACAGCGGCGTAGGCGATACGTGAGCTTCCGATTACAAAGCCAAGCAGCACCCCAACCACAATGGCTAATCCAAAGCCTGCCATGGTGACCCAGTAGGTGCGCCACGCATGGGCAGCAATCGTTGCTCTGTATTCAACCAGTTGATTCCAAATCCGCATAGGACTTGGGAATATGAATTCTGAGACGTTAAAAGCAGTACAAATAAACTGCCAAATAAGGATGCTGGCAACCAGTAAAAACCAAGGTGACCAACGTTCAATAGTTTTTTGATGCATAGAATTTATTGTGCAATGGATGCTGTAGGTTGGCCTGTAGCGGTTTTGCCTTGTTGGCGAATAGCACCAATGTGCCCTCTGAGCTCGTGCACGATGTCCGTGAACTCAGGTGTGTACGTGATCTCTAAATCTCTGGGGCGGGGGAGATCAATCTCACGTTTGACAACGAACCTTCCAGGACTCTTACTCATCACGTAGACCGTATCAGCAAGAAATACAGATTCACGCAAATCATGGGTTACTAAAATCACGTTGAATTTTTGTTCCGTCCACAAGTCCCTCAAGATACACCAAAGCTCTTCGCGCGTAAAAGCATCTAACGCACCAAACGGTTCGTCCAAGAGTAGCATCTTCGGCTCGTGGATCAAAGCCCTGCAAATGCTGGCGCGTTGTTGCATCCCGCCTGAGAGTTGCCAGGGGTACTGGTCTGCGTAACCGTCCAGTCCCACGGATTTTAGAAGTGCTAAAGCACGCTGAACGTATTCATCCCTTCGAGCTTTGAACTGTGAGCGGTGGGGCTCAACGATTTCAAGAGGCAGTAAGACGTTATCGAGTGTGCTTCTCCAAGGCAGGAGTGAGGGCGCTTGAAACGCCATGCCACTGATTTTTACAGGTCCACTCACAGGCTGAGAGTCCACGTGAATGGTGCCTTTGGTTGGCTTTCTCAGCCCCGTGGTCAACTTCATGAAGGTAGATTTCCCGCAACCCGAGGGGCCCACAATGGCAATAAACTCGCCTTGCTTGACCTGAAGGTTGATGTCTTCTACGGCGAATTGGTTCTTGGCCAGTAACTCATCGTTATAGGCTAACCAAACATTTTTGAAGTCAACGAAGTAACTTGTTGAATCGGACATGGAGTGAAGCTCTTTATTTTAGTTTTGGAAGAATATCGAGCTCTTTTTCTGTTGGTAAAAATGAGCCATTCCAAGAGGTCTCAACACTCACACGGTTTTTGGTGTTGAAAGCATCCGATACCTGAGAGGCCATTAAGGCAAGTCTTGGGGCGCTGACCTGTCCAAAACCTTCTTTATGTGCGTCGGGGCTATTGATGACGGTGTCGATGGCGAGTTTTAAGCGGCGCGTTTCAAGTTCGCTGTTGATGATGCCGTCTTTGGCTTTGACGGATTCAATGGCCTTGGCAGGGTCTGCAATAACGTCCTTAACACCTTTGGTGAATGCTTTAAGAAAAGCTTTTACTGCAGCAGGATTCTCTTTCAAAATCTTAGGTGACGCGATGATGGCGTTGCCGTAAAGTTTGACGCCAAACTCGGGATACTGCATCACAACCACCTCGGACGCAGGCACACCCCTAGCCTCAATGTTCAGCAAGGAGGTAAAGGTAAATCCCGTAATTGCATCTATGTCGCCCCTGACCAGCATCGTTTCGCGAAGTGTTGGGTCCATCGCTGTCCAGTTGACGTTGCTGATTTTGTTGGCTTTTGCAAAAATAGGAAACGCCCGGCGGCCTGCATCAAACACAGGAGCACCGAGTTTTTTACCGTTCAAATCCGCAGGGGTTTTGATACCTGACTTCTTAAGCGCCATGACAGATGCGGGCGTGTTGTTGTAAACCATCATGATTGCGATGGGTTTGTTGGGGGCGTCAGGGTTGTTAGCGTTGAACTCCATCAGCGCAGCCAAATCAGCAAAACCAAGATCATACGAGCCCGAGGCGACCCGTGTCACTGCACCCCCTGAACCGTTGCCAGCATCCACGGTGACGTCTAGATTAGCTTCCTTGAAGTAACCCTTGGTTTGAGGAACTAAAAACAGGGCAGACGGTCCTTCAAAGCGCCAGTCCATTTGAAATTTGATTGGAACTGTTTGTGCACTGGCAACTCCCCAAGCTAAGGCGATTGCGCTGATGACAAGGGATTGATTGAAAAGACGTCTAGACATTTGATAATTCTCCTAAATAGAAATACTAGTTTAGCAACAACGATGCCCGCTTTGAGTTAAGTTTATCCCTCAATTTGGTGCGTTAAATGGTTTTTAACCCTTAAGCGCACCAATTACCGACAAATTTAACCCAAGGAACGGGGCACTCATCTTCCCCCTACCTCTGTGCTTGTAACCGGCGGTGGATAACTCTTTGTATTAGGGGCTCAGTAAATCGGCCAGTGTGCGGGCAATAATTTTGGTGGCAGCCCTTAAGTCATTCAAATTGAGCCGCTCGTCGGCGCGTTTTGCATGGGACTCCAGAACTGTTCTGGGGCCGGCGCCGTAAATCACACCTGGTATCCCGTGTTCGGTATACAAGCGAACATCCGTGTAAAGAGGCGTCCCAAGTGCTGGAATGTCTTCATGGAGAATTGTTTTGGCGTGTTTTTGGATGGCATTGACCAGTGGTGCGTTTGCGCTAAGAGGTCTCATGCTGCGGGCCAAGAGAATGCGTTTGATCTCTACTCTAATGTGCTTATTGAAGGCCAAGGGATGGTTGTATTCATCCACAGTCTTCGTAATTAACGCGCGCAAATTTTCTTCGACCTGAGTTGGATCCTCCTCGGGGATCATACGTCGATCTAATTTGAAGACAACCTTGCCGGGTATGACGTTTGTGTTTGTGCCCGCATCAATTTTTCCAATGTTTAAGTAGGGATGTGTAATGCCCTCCACAGAGGATGTAATCTCTTTGTATTGTTTGTTTTGTTCGTAAAGTTTTTGAAGTACTGGCAAAGCACCTTGCAGAGCGTCTACGCCTGAGTCGGGTATGGCCGCGTGTGCCATTTGACCGTGAATGGTCACTTCTAATTGCAAGCAACCGTTGTGAGCCGTGATGACTTGATAACTAAAGCCAGCTGCAATCATCAAATCGGGTTGAGTGAGCTTGTGGCTCAGTAACCAACCGGGGCCGAGTTCGCCTCCGAACTCCTCATCATAGGTAAAGTGAAGCTCAACGTTGCCGTTTAATTTAGCATTCAATGATTCCAGGGCTCTGACAGCAAAGGTAAAGGTTGAGAAATCACATTTGCTCACCGCTGTTGCTCGCCCGTACATTAAGCCGTCTACTATTTCTGCGCCGTATGGATCGTGTGTCCAGCCTTCGCCAGGAGGTACAACGTCCCCGTGGGCATTGAGCGCAATGGTTGGGCCTGCTCCGTATTCGCGCCTTACGATTAAATTGGTGATCGACTCCAGTCCAGCCTCTTTCACGACCTCCTTAGGAATTGGAATTTGCTTGGCGTGCATGCCGAATTGTTCAAGTAATTGAGCTGTCCTTAGGGCGTGGGGCGCGTTATTGCCAGGCGGCGTGTCCGTGGGTACTTT
>CAJAYT010000126.1 GCA_903949285.1 uncultured Burkholderiales bacterium | reverse complement strand
CAACCGTTAGGGCGAGGCCCCATCAATCCTCCTTAAAGCGCAGGCACATGACTTGGATTAAAATAGGTGGTTAATCTAAGAACCATTCCCCTTCACAGCGGTACTCCTGTGTAAAAGAATTCTTTTACGCGCACCACCTCTAAATATTCATCCACATCTATGTCTACGTCCCCATCTAGAAATAAATCACCCACTAAAAAAACCGCTCAACCAACCTCCACCGGACCTCAGCGTGTTGTATTGGCTTATTCAGGCGGATTAGATACATCCATCATTCTTAAGTGGTTGCAAGATGAATATCACTGCGAAGTAGTCACATTCACCGCAGACATCGGGCAGGGCGAGGAAATCGAGCCAGCACGAGCCAAAGCGATCAAGATGGGGATTAAGCCCCAAAACATTTTCATAGAAGATTTAAGGGAAGAGTTTGTACGGGATTTTGTTTTTCCTATGTTCAGAGCCAATGCTTTGTACGAGGGCGAGTATTTACTGGGCACCTCCATTGCTAGACCCCTGATTGCCAAGCGCCTCATCGAAATTGCCAGAAAAACAAACGCTGACGCCATCAGCCACGGCGCAACTGGAAAGGGCAACGATCAGGTCCGCTTCGAACTCGGTGCTTACGCATTGATGCCCAATGTGCATGTAATTGCACCTTGGCGTGAGTGGGACCTCTTGTCCAGAGAGAAACTGCTCGCCTATGCAGACAAACACGGCATCCCCGTTGACTTCAAAAAACGCAAGGGCGGAGCGCCCTACTCCATGGACGCGAACCTCTTGCACATCAGCTACGAGGGCGGCATTTTGGAGGACCCTAACTTTGCCCCTGAGGAGTCAATGTGGCGCCTAACTCGCAGCCCAGAGAAAGCACCTTCAAAAGCTCAAATCATTGAGCTGACCTACAAAAAGGGGGACATCGTTGCAGTGGACGGCGTGGCTATGAGTCCTGCTACGGTGCTCACCAAATTGAATGAGCTTGGGGGCTTGCACGGTATCGGACGCTTGGATAAAGTTGAAAACCGCTATGTCGGCATGAAAAGCCGGGGCTGCTACGAGACACCGGGGGGCACCATTTTGTTAGCTGGTCACCGCGCTATTGAATCCATCACACTGGACCGAGAAGTACTTGCGTTAAAAGATGATTTAATGCCTCGATATGCACGCATGATCTACAACGGCTACTGGTTCAGTCCAGAGCGTGAGTTGCTTCAAGGTCTAATCGATGCATCTCAAGAAACGGTCAACGGCATTGTTCGCTTAAAACTCTACAAAGGCACAATCATGTGCGTGGGCAGAGAGAGCAAACACAACAGTTTATTTGATACTCGCATATCCACCTTCGATGATGACGGCGGCGCTTACAACCAAGCGGACGCTGGCGGATTCATTAAACTCAATGCGCTGAGACTGCGTATTGCTGCAAATTTAAAAATGGCCAATACGAAAAAAGGTGCAACCGCCAAGAAGAGTGCGAGCTCTAAAAAATCCAGCTCCAAGAGTGCTTCTAAGAAGACCCAATCTCCTAAGAAAAAGTAATTTCTTCCAATCCTAATTCACTCAAGGTCTCATCATGGTTCAAGAGCTCATTAAAGACGTATCCATTAAAACCAAAGCCAACGTTTTCTTTGACGGCAAATGCATCAGTCATGCCATCACTTTAGCCGACGGCACAAAGAAAAGTGTTGGCGTGATCTTGGGTGCTTCGCTCACCTTTAACACCGAAGCACCCGAAATCATGGAGTGCGTAGCAGGCGAGTGCAACTACAAACTAGCAGGCTCAACTGAGTGGCACACCTCCAAGCCCGGTGAGAGTTTTCAGATCCCCGGTAACTCATCTTTTGAGATCAAGGTGGGCACACAGTATCACTATATCTGCCATTTCGGCTAGAAATAAAAAAGGGGCTTTGGGGCCCCTGCGCTTAGTACTCAAATAAAGGAAGCCTTTAAGGCTGGAGGAGTTTGTCTTTTGCAAGACTGTATTCTCGTTTTAATCGTTGAACCAGCTCTCCTGCTCCCACGACTTCCTTGATGGCCCCGATACCCTGTCCTGCGCCCCAAATATCTCGCCAAGCCTTGGCTTTGTTTAAAGTATCAGATCCAAAGTCCATCTCGCTTTTGTCCTTGGGGGCCAAGTTCTCTGGGTCCAGGCCAGCGTTACGAATCGACGGGGCCAAGTAATTACCGTTTACGCCAGTAAAAGCGTTAGTGTAAACAATATCATCGGATGATGAAGTGACTACACAGTCTTTGTACTCCTGAGCGGCTCGTGCTTCGTGCGTTGCAATAAATGCAGAGCCCATATAGGCAAAGTCAGCGCCCATCGCCTGTGCCGCTAACACAGCTGCACCGTTGGCAATCGCACCACTGAGCGCTATGGGCCCATCAAACCACTCTCTCAGCTCTTGAATAAAGGCAAAAGGACTCTTAACACCGGCGTGCCCCCCCGCCCCTGCAGCCACAGCAATCAAGCCGTCTGCACCTTTCTCAATTGCCTTGTGTGCAAACGCGTTATTGATAACGTCATGCATCACCACACCTCCGTAACTGTGAGCGGCTTGGTTGATCTCAGGCCTAGCCCCCAAGGAGGTGATGATGATGGGGACCTTAAAGCGAACACAATCCTCCATATCGCTCTCCAACCTGTCGTTACTTTTGTGAACAATTTGATTGACAGCAAAAGGGGCTGCAGGTCGTTCAGGGTTGGCTTTGTTGTAAGCGTCTAGAGTTTCAGTGATCTGCGCCAACCAATCCCTGAGCTGAGAGCTGGGCCTTGCGTTCAGTGCAGGCATGGAGCCCACTACACCAGCAATACACTGAGCAATCAATAGCTCAGGGTTGCTGATGATGAATAAGGGAGCTGCGATAACCGGGAACGGTACATGGGCCAAAGCCCCAGGCAAAGCCCTTTTGATGGTCATATACTCACTCCGGTTGGTGGGGTTACAAAAGCTTTACCCACTCAGGTACCGCTTGAAAGAGATCAGCCTCTAGACCGTAGTCGGCCACGCTGAAAATGGGGGCTTCGGGATCTTTATTGATAGCGACAATCACTTTACTATCCTTCATCCCTGCTAAGTGCTGAATTGCACCGCTAATCCCGCAAGCTACGTACAGCTCAGGAGCAACTATTTTGCCCGTTTGTCCTACCTGCCAATCATTGGGTGCGTAGCCAGCGTCGACAGCTGCGCGTGAAGCCCCTAAAGCGGCCCCAAGCTTATCAGCAAGCGGCGTCAACACTTCAGCAAACTTCTCACTACTGCCAAGCGCACGTCCACCGGAGACAATCACTTTAGCGGCGGTTAGTTCGGGACGGTCGCTCACTGCAACTTCTTGCCCTAAGAACTGACTCAAAGCGGAGTCACCAACGCCTTGCAAATTCTCAATCGGCGAGGAGGATGCGCCCTTGGGTGCAGCGTCAAAACCTGTGGTTCTAACCGTGATCACTTTAACAGCATCAGTAGACTGAACAGTTGCTATGGCGTTACCGGCGTAAATGGGGCGCTCAAAGGTGTCAGCGGACAAGACTTTGGTGATGTCCGATATTTGCGCAACATCTAATAAAGCCGCAACACGTGGGGCAATATTTTTACCACTTGCAGTTGAGGCAAAGAGCACATGTGTGTACTCTGCATTTGCTTTTAAGAATGCTAAAACTTGGGCCGCAATCGTCTCAGCCAAAGGGTGCGCAAGTTCAGCGGAGTCAGCGTGAATGACTTTAGCAACGCCTTGCAAAGCTGCGGCCTGCAAAGCTACTTCAGCGCTTGCACTACCCATCACAAGAACGTGTACAGCAGGTGCACACGCAAGAGCGGCGGTGAGTGCATTTAAGGTTGCACTTTTGAGGTGATGGTTGTCATGTTCAGCTATTACCAATGCAGTCATGGTTAAGAACTCACTTTTAAATATTCAGATTCAATTTTAAAAATTGCTAGATAACTTGTTTAAGTTGAAGCTTTAGAGGGTGTTCATCAAGACGAGAAACGCGACCTAGCTTGTGGCTTGTAACTTCTTGTTACCTAACTCTTAAGGGGTGTAGGGTTATTGAATGACTTTTGCTTCGTTTTTCAATTTATTCATCAAGGCGCCCACATCGGCCACCTTGACGCCCGCACCTCGGCTGGCAGGATCGGTGACTTTGAGCATCTTAATTCTGGGTGTTACATCAACTCCCAGGGACTCAGGGGTCAGTGTGTCTAACTGTTTTTTCTTCGCCTTCATGATGTTGGGAAGGGTTACAAAACGGGGCTCATTAAGCCTTAAATCAGTCGTCACTACAGCGGGAAGTTTGAGGCTGAGAGTCTCCAAACCTCCATCGACTTCGCGGGTAACTTTTACGTGATCAGGGCTCAGCTCAACTTTAGAGGCAAAGGTGGCTTGACCACAGCCCGCAAGAGCCGCAAGCATTTGACCCGTTTGGTTGCAATCATCATCAATTGCTTGTTTGCCCAGAATAATCAAGCTGGGTTGTTCTTTATCGATCAGTGCTTTTAACAGCTTGGCCACACCCAAGGGTTCGAGCTCAGTGCTGGTTTCGACCAAAATCGCTCTATCTGCACCAATGGCCATTGCAGTGCGCAAAGTCTCCTGACACTGCGTGACTCCGCAGGAAACCGCAATCACCTCAGTAGCAAGCCCCTTCTCCTTTAGACGAACAGCCTCTTCTAATGCAATTTCATCAAAAGGGTTCATACTCATCTTGACGTTGGCAATGTCAACACCGGACTGATCGGATTTGACGCGCACTTTGACGTTGTAGTCAACTACTCTTTTTACAGCAACTAATATCTTCATGTTTTAAATCTCCACCAATGCGCTCATTCTAGATGATGCGCGAGGCTTGCATATCCACTAGAGGCCCAAAACACCAAAGGGTTAACACGAATTAACTGTCAATGCAGCGACAAACAATGAAAGAACCAAGGGATTAAAAATTTGAATGACTGAAGAATTGGAGCATTTAAGGACTCAACCCTTCTCTGATCAAACGCACCTCGTGCTGGGAACTTGGGATAGCAATCCCGTTAGCTTTAAGGGCTTGTAAAACCAAAACATTCACCTCAGACTTCACACTGAGCCAGGCGCTCTCTGACTCGTCCACCCAAAAGACCACTGCCATCTCAAGTCCATTAGCACCTAGGTTTGCCAAAAGCGCTTGAGGAGGAGGATGTTGAAGTATCCGCTTTGATTGCAAGCACGCTTGAACCAAGCATTTTTGGGCCGCGGGGACATCACTTTTGTAATCTATGGATACTGCAATTTGTAGAAGTACCCGCCCATGTGCCCTGGATAAATTCTCAACCTTATCGGAGACCATCATCTCGTTGGGTAGCACGCTCTCACGCCCCGCAGCGTCCCGAATCAAGGTATAGCGGGTTTTGATGTCTGTAACGCGTCCTTCTAAGCCTGAGATGCGGACTTGGTCACCAATACGAACCGATCTCTCCAACAAGATCACAAATCCACTGACATAGTTGGCGGCTAGTTTTTGCAACCCCAGTCCCAAACCCACCCCAAGCCCGCCACCTAAAACGGATAAGGCTGTTAGATCAACGCCCACCGCTGACAACGCAACCAAGAGCCCAATGAAGGTCAAAAACACCCGCAGCACATTGGTTGCGACTTTGCGAATTGACAAATCAATCACTGCCCGCGCAAGCACTTGACGCTCTAGCGTTGCGGACACCCAAAGTGTGAGGACCAAGACCAAACATGAGGACAAAACGCCCTCTATCAGGCTCAACAAATCAATTTTCGTTCGCCCAAAACTGATATGTATGGATTCAAGCTCCTTTGTGACCCAAGGCAAGAAACCTGTAATCCAAAGAACCGCGATGATCCAAACAAAGTAGCTCACACCTCGCTCGAGGACTTGTATGCCAAGTGAGTCGGGAAAAACGGAGCTGAGTACCCTTGCCATCAAACGAATAACGACGAGCGACAAAAGGATCGGAATCGCAATCCTAAAGAGTGCCTCATGAAGCGTTTGGATCCAAACCTCCCTGGCTGCGTAGCTCAGCACCAATGCCAGCAATGGAAACATGAGTCCATCAAAGAAGCGGGGACCAAACCACACGGACGTCTCGCCCATCAGCGCAGTCGTACCCTTGAACACGAGCTTAGTCACACCCAGTGCAAGGAGCAAACAAAGCGCGAGCACTAAAGCCTCAACTGAGACCGACTCTGAGGTTAAGTTTTGCAATAAAGCGAATAATTCAGTCATAGGGTTAAACTGCGGAGATTACAAATCTGCAAGAACCCTGATGTGGGCTTCAACACTCTTAGCAAGTGCCTGAGGGTTGTACCCCCCCTCCAGCACTGAGACGATACGTCCCTTGCAATAAGCATTCGCGACAGCTTTAATTTGGCGTGTGATCCAGGCGTAATCAGCTTCCAGTAAACCGAGTTGCCCCATATCATCTTCACGGTGTGCATCAAACCCTGCACAAACAAAAATCATCTCCGGCTTGTGCTCGTTAAGTGCGGGTAGCCAGTAATCAGTTACGACTTGTCTTATTGCGTCACCCTTAGAATAAGCAGGAACAGGCACATTGACCATTTTGTCTGTTATCTCACCCGCACCACCCTCGGGGTAATAGGGGTGTTGGTAGATGCTGACCATTAACACCCGCTCATCGGACTGAAATATGTCTTGGGTTCCGTCCCCGTGGTGAACGTCAAAATCAACAATCGCAATACGCTTGAGGCCGTGTCGCTCGAGCGCGTGTTTGGCGGCTACTGCGACGTTATTCACAAAACAAAATCCACCAGCTTTGTCACGCTTTGCATGGTGTCCTGGGGGTCTAACCGCACAAAATGCATTTTGTAAATCGCCTGCTATTACTGCGTCTGTCGCCTCAATAGCTGCTCCTGCGGCGTGCAACAAAGCACTCCAAGTATGAGAGTTCATTGACGTGTCAGGATCAACTTGCACGTGAGCGGGTCCACCGGCAGAGATATCATCAATCAGCTGATCCGACAGCCCCCTTAAAGCAGCGATGTGCATTCTCGCGTGCGCCAACTCCAAGTCGCTGATCGCAGCAGGGCCGACCTGAATGTTTTCGAGGCCAATATCCAACCCAGTCATCAATAACCGATCAAAAATAGCGTGCAACCGATCTGGACACTCAGGGTGCCCCTCTCCCATCTCATGCAGTAAGCACTGTGGGTGTGTATAAAAACCAGTTTTGTTCATTTAAAACGCTTTTCAACCTTAACAAACGAGCCGAGAACCCCAAGCCGCCATGCTCTAACACAAACCGTAAAGTTGCCCGAACCCAAAGCTTAGCATGCTGTGGCCTTGTAAGCTACACCAAAGATGCAACCAATACAAGGACTCCATCTTACATCGAGCTGACATCCACGGGATATCAGCTAAAATTTTGACTCTTGATTAGACTCCCCCGAGGTCTGCTTTCCCTGTCAATTACACCCCCAATAGCTCATTCATGACCCAGACCTCGAAGCCCCTTAAATTCGTCGCCCCCCTTCGCTATTTACCTACTGATTTATCAGGCAAGTTGCAACGCGACGACAAACTAACATGCACAGGCTCAGCCTTGTTCGATTTTGCTGCGCGTGGACTCTCTATCCTGCGGGTGGCTGGGATGGTGATCGGAATTTCTATGGGTATGTCGGATCAGGCCCAAGCCCAAGCCCAGGCCCAAATTCAAAGCAGCCCTGATAACCATGAGCTCCGAGCGAGTCTTGGCGTCTCGCCTCATTCCAAAAAACAACACCCCTCTTCGTATGCGCTCAACCAGCATCATGTCGGCACACCGGGTAGAGGCGTTAAAAACATCTCGAAATCCAAAATTCTTCGACTAGCCGCGTTCGGTGAAACACAGGAAGTCCAGGCGCTGGGCGCGCGAATTGCGCAGGATCAGGATTTACCCAAAGAATGGGTGATCAAGCAAATCGCCAACGCACACCTTATTCCAGATGCGGTACAACAAATGATGCCAGCGCCAACCCCCGTTCAAAAGAACTGGCACGCATACCGAGCTCGCTTTATTGAGCCAAAGCGTATTGGGCTGGGAGTCCAGTTTTGGCAAAAAAATGCATTGACCTTAGAACAAGCAGAACGTGATTTTGGTGTAGCGCCTGAAATCGTTATCGGTATCCTTGGGGTCGAGACCTTATACGGCCAACACATGGGTGCCTATCCCGTGCTTGACTCACTGGCAACGCTAAGTCTTGCGTTTCCCCAGGAGCACCCAAGAGCTATGGAGCGACAAACTTTTTTTCAAAATGAACTTGGTTTTTTCTTAAAAGAGCAATTCTCCCGTTCCCCCAGCGCAACGCTCGAAGTCCTGGGCAGTTACGCCGGCGCTATGGGCGCTGCCCAGTTCATGCCCAGCAGTTTGGCTAAGTTTGCTGTGGACTATGACCATGATGGGCGCATAGATCTGCTTCACAGCAGTAAGGACGCGATTGGTTCGATCGCAAATTATTTCAAAATGTTTGGTTGGAAAGCTGGCGTTCCAACCCGTTTCTCGGTTGATATAAGCTCTCCCGTAATAGATTTGGAGGCACTCCTTTTGCCCGATATATTGCCAACCTTTAGCGCGCAGGCCTTTGAAGCCAAGGGCGCAATGCTCAGCGCAGAGGGCAAGAACTACTCAGGACAACTCGCACTGATTGAGTTGCAAAACGGCAATGATCCGAGGGAGTACCTAGCTGGAACTGAGAATTTTTATGTGGTCACGCGCTACAACTGGAGCAGTTATTACGCCATGGCGGTGCTTGATTTAGGGCAAGCAGTCAAAGTAGCGTATCAACAAAAAATAGCAGATGCAGCACACTGACGCTGCACCTACGGTTCATCAACTCAAAAGTTTAGAAGTTTAGAAGTTTAGAAGTTTAGATAATACCGGCGCCTTTTAACTCAGCAATTTCATCGCTGGATTTCTTCAATAACTGGCTCAAAATCTCATCTGTATGTTGACCCAATGCAGGGGGTGGCATCTCGTGTTTAATGGGGGTTTCAGAGAACTTCATAGGGGATGCAACCAGGGTTACTTTGCCCGCTACTGCGTGTGGTAATTCAATTTGCATACCGCGCGCTTGGACCTGGGGTTCTTGGAAAACCTCCTCGATCTTATTGATTGGTCCGTTGGCAACACCACCCTCATCGAGTAATTTCACCCACTCTTTGGTGGTGTGTTTTAAGAACACCAGATTAAGTAGCCGTGTGAGCTCCTCTCTATTTTTGACACGCTCACCGTTGGTTGCGTACTGGGGGTCTTGGGCTAGGTGAGTGCATTCAGCGAGTTCGCAGAATTTTTTAAATAAATTATCATTTCCACAGGCAAGGATGATTGCACCATCTGCGGTTTTAAAGGTTTGGTAAGGCACGATATTGGGGTGGGCGTTACCCAATGAGCTTGGAGACTCACCCGTTGCAAAGAAGTTCATTGCTTGGTTGGCCAAGAGCGCAACACAAGAGTCCAAGAGGGATACATCAATCCATTGTCCCTGACCAGTTACTGCGCGGTGCGCGATCGCAGCACAAATAGCAACACTTGCGTACATTCCAGTACTCATATCTATGATGGGCACACCTACACGCTGAGGGCCTCCACCAGGCAAATCATCGCGCTCACCCGTAACACTCATCAAGCCGCCCATGCCCTGGGCCATGAAGTCATACCCCGGCCTGTCTTTGTAGGGTCCCGTTTGTCCAAATCCAGTGACTGAACAGTAAATAATCCCCGGATTGATGGCCTTGATATCCTCGTACCCCAAGCCGTAGCGTGCGAGGTCTCCGACCTTGTAGTTCTCAACGATCACGTCCACATCCTTAGCCAGTTCTCGCACAAGCTTTTGTCCCTGCTCACTGGAGAGGTTTATGGTGATTGATTTCTTGCCCCTATTGGCAGCGCAGTAATAGGCAGACTCTTTAGTTGCCTGGCCCTTTGTGTCTTTGAGGTAGGGGGGCGCGAAGGCACGTGAATCGTCCCCTTTACCGGGCCTCTCCACTTTGATGACTTGGGCACCTAGATCTGCCAAATTCTGCGCAGCCCATGGACCTGCCAGTACGCGGGAGAGGTCAAGAACTTTAATATGCGAGAGTGGACCAGACATGAGGATTCCTTAGTTGAATGTTTTTTTATGAAAGACTAATCGCAATATTTTAATCTCGGTACCATGCTTAGGCGCTAAACAACAATAAAGGCCTTATGAGTATGAGCCCCCAGCTTTAAGGTGCTTTGTACAAAGCAATAGAAATTCAATGAGATTCAGGCAGCAAGGGATGAGCGGCAGTTCGTAGTTAGTTGTCGACTACCGACCCGCGAATAGACCGCTTGGTGCAAAAAACATATCTACAACACCCTTAGATAAAGCATGGTGCGCCGCGGCCCAACTCTTAAATGTAATTTCCTCCAAACGCAGGGAGTGGTGATTGGTAAATTGATGCATTTTTCTCGCCTGAGCATCCTCCCCCAGAACCTGAGCGTAGTTGAACGCAAATCGCCCAGGATTTGCGCGTACTTTGGCAATTAACTCATCAAGCTTATGAGGGACAAATAGCGTGTTGATCCAAAGGCACCAGTCGTCCTGTGCAATCCGCTGAGTGTCGCTTGAATAGGGCTTACTCTGCTCATGCCTGCTCGCTGGGGGGGCATCAAAAGTATTCACGGAGCGAGGCCCAAATGACTCAAATGACCATAATGACCCCAACAGCCCAACCGAACTCACGCCCAGCGCACCAGCGATAAAGACTCTGCGATGGTTAGACTTGGTGAGCACGGTATTGGAGTCTCCATCAGGCGAATGCGCTTTGTCCACGGAACTCTGCGTGATCTGGAGCTGGGGCTGGGGTTGCAAGTGGATAGCGGCAAGGGTCATCTAATTACTTTAATTTGATAATCAAGTCCTCAACTGCTGGGGACGCCGGGATTGAGCCTGCATTCAAGGCTCGTCTGTGTTTATCCAGTCGCTTGAGGTCGTATAAGTAATTCACCATCAGTCCCCATGATTGACGCATGCCCTTGGTTGATGGATCAGCTCCCCAGTTGAGTCGCTCAATGCGTGCGCCGTTGGACAGGTGAAAGCGTGCAACAGCGTCTGCTGGACTGGAGCCGACTTTGGACGCGCCTAGATAAGTTGCAGCGCAGCGGGTCATAAAAATACGAAGTGGGGACTTCTCATCCCAGGTGAGCGCTTGCTCTGAGATGGCTAAAAAGTCTTGAGCAGTTGGGAGCTCTTTGACAGCCTTAGTGTCCTTGCCCTCTTTAGGATCCTTATCGTCCTTCAGCTCTTTGCCCATAGCACGCCCCAAAGCAGCCAGTTCTTTGGCATCTAAGTGGGACCACAACTCTTCAATATTTTTGGTCGCCCAGGTCCTAAATCCTGGGATGGGGGACAGAGTCGCAAAAACCCTCAACTTAATGAATTCATCCTTTAAAACCTGAACCACACGTTTAATCAGTGAATCCCCAAAGCTTACTCCCTTCAAACCAGTTTGTGTATTGCTGATGGAGTAAAAAATAGCCACTGTTGATTTCTTTATATCTTGCGCAGCAGCGGACTCATCCAAAAGCGGTGTGATGCTGTCGGCGATGTCGTTCAAGAGCGCTACTTCAACAAAAATAAGTGGCTCGTTGGGTAAACTTGGGTGAAAGAACCCGTAACACCTTCGGTCTGAGTCCAATCGGTTCTTAAGATCGCCCCAACTGCGGATATCGTGCACGGCCTCATACTGAATAAGCTTTTCAACGAGTGAGGCAGGCGAGTCCCAGCTGAGTCGTCTGAGCTCCAAGAACGCTACATCAAACCATGTAGAGAAGAGTTGCTCTAATTCAGCGTCCAGGGCTACCAAGCGTTTATTGCTTTTAAGGTGGGGAAGAATTTGAGCCCTCAAGTCCACCAAGAAACGCATACCACCCGAGTAAGCCGCAAAACGCTGGAGCAGTCGTGTACGGGGTGAGATCAGGGATCTGCGAAGTCGAATCTCAGCCGTACCCTCATCTGCTGTTCCCAAAGCCTCCTCATAAGCCTGACGCGCTCCGCTCACCTCGGTGACGTCAGGGCCGAAGTACTCTGACATCAAAAGCCATACCTCTTCTTTGTTAGCCTGCTCAAGTCCAGCGTACCAAATACTAAAGCTCTCAGCGCGCCTCCCCCCTTCAACCTCACTGACCTTGGTGTCCACGATAGACTGAAGGTGTAGGAGCGGCTTTCTCAGGGCTCTTGGAGGAACTGGCAACACTCTGGGCGCAAGCACAGTCGGTGGCTTGGACTCCTGCGTAGTGGATGGTTTCGCACTCGCTGCCCCCACATTGCCTAGCAAGCGTTGAACGCTGTTTTGTAGCCAAGCTCCTGCTCTCATGGGCAGGTCCGTTGAAATGAGGGGTTAAACATAGTGAACGTTGTGCGCATTAAAAGGTTAATAGGAGAAGAAAGGGGTCATATCAGCTTGGTTAAGCTCAATATGATGCTTCTGATAATAAACTTTAATTTCACTTGCTCAACTTTAAATTTCAAATGTTGCAAGGAAAATACATCTTTAAGCTTGCGTTTGCTTTTTACCGCTGCGCTCACGCAGTTGGTGGAGCTATCTTATTTCTCGTCCACCTTGAATTGGGCTCGCTGCAGCTTTAATCCAAAGCCTCGATTGGGGAGTGGTTCAGGTACACATTCATTTTTGTGCTGATCGCAAACATTGCAAGCCCCAGAATAATCATTGGCAAACAAAGCCATTGCCCCATGCTTAGACCGCCCCCCAACAAGCCCAAAAAGGCATCGGGCTCTCTAAAGTATTCAGCAATGAATCTTAAGGATCCGTAACCCATCAAGAATGCGCCGGAGACGCAACCTATGGGCCTTGGTTTTTTGGCAAACCACCACAAGACCACAAACAAAAGTAGCCCCTCGAGTAGAAACTGATAAATCTGTGATGGGTGCCTGGGAATGAAGGATCCGCTTTGGGGAAACACCATCGCCCAGGGCAGTTGCGGATCCGCAGCACGCCCCCAGAGCTCGCCGTTGATGAAGTTCCCGACCCTCCCAGCCGCGAGTCCGGTTGGAACGCAGGGGGCGATAAAGTCGGTAATCCACAACCATGGCAATTTTTTGTGCCTGGCATACACCGCCATGGCAGCAATCACCCCTAGCATGCCCCCGTGAAAACTCATACCCCCGTGCCAAACTGCAAAAATCTCCAAGGGTTGACTCAAATACTCCAAAGGTTTGTAGAACAAACAATAGCCGATTCGCCCCCCTAAGACCACACCAATTGCACCGTAAAAAAGGAGATCTTCAACGCTTTGTTGATCAAAGCGCCCCGACTGAGATAGATCCTCGTACTGCATCTGCTTCAGACGCAGGTTGGCCAAAAAAATGAATAAACCAAACGCCACCAAATAAGTGATCCCGTACCAATGAATGGCTAGTGGACCGATTTGAAGAGCGACGGGATCAAACTGGGGGTGAACGAGCATGGATAAAAGTAGGAATTAAAAGGGCAATGAAATATGGTGTTTAGTGAAAGGTTTAGGGATTGGCTGAAGTGAGCCGCGCGAAAAGATTTGCCTAAAACGCTTTTTTCTCTAATCATGTTGATTATGCACTGACCCTTTGGCTTTGGCTTTGGCTTTGGCTTTGGCTTTGGCTTTGGCTTTGGCTTTGGCTTTGGCTTTGGCTTTGGCTTTGGCTTTGGCTTTGGCTTTGGCTTTGGCTTT
>CAJAYT010000125.1 GCA_903949285.1 uncultured Burkholderiales bacterium | reverse complement strand
TTACCGTTTAGTGGGTATCAGTTGGTTTGCGTTGGGTGTTGCTGGGTTGCTCTTTAGGGTTGGCCAATTGATTATTCAAGACAACATTCAAGTCGCCCTGTCTTGGGCGTTTAAGATCCTGACAGACCCGTTCCACGATTTAATGTTGTATTACAAATCACCTATCTATTTGTTAAAGGGTGAATTAATCGATCCCATGGAACACGTTCAATCAAATTAATGTGGACGAAGACTTTAAAGCTGAAGACATTAATCAGCTTTAGGGTCTCGCTTTGAGTGTTGGATTGGCCTAAATAAGTTGGGGATAAAGTGAGAAAGCATCTTCAATTGAGTTGTTTCTAGACTTTAACGGACTATTACTGCCACTGATCCATTCGTCAGTACAAATTCTTAAAGTTAGTACAATTTATAACTATTCTTAAGGTGTGAAAATTCTTAAAAATTTCATTATTAAATCAACCACGCGCATCGTTGTTATTCTTGCCTATTGCCTACTACCAATTTGGCCTTTTTTCATGGCGATAGCGTTTTCAAAATACAAGTTTATTTTTAATTACTGGTCCACACTCAAGGCCTTGGTTGTTTACTTTGAAGCACTAAAGGCAGGGCCTATTGAACATTATCTTTTGGATGTGGCTGCAGTGAAAAGTGTAATTCCTGCGAATATTCAGGGTAGCTGCATTAAATGTGGAAATTGCTGTTTGGACAAGAAGTGTGTCTTCTTAGAGCGGATAAGCGAAGATGAGTACATCTGCGGAATCTATAGCTCGCCTCTAAGAAAATTCTCAAATTGCAATTCATTTCCCCTAGATGCAAGAGATATTGAGAGGTATTCATGCCCTAGTTTTAGTGTTGCACCTGTTGAGCACTCACAAACTATTGCATTCAATCCGCAATACAAAACAAATTGGATGCGCTCAATCACTTAATATCATTTGCTTATGCATAATGAAAGAGAGCAGCTATCCAAATACCTGCGCACAGTATCAAACTTAGAAGTACTGCTGCGCTTCCCAAATCCTTGCATCTTTTAGAGAGATCATGCCACTGGGGTCCAATCCTGTCGATTGCGCTTTCAAGTCCTGTGTTTAATAGCTCTACGATCAATACTAAAAAAACGCTTGCACTTAGTAAGCTGATCTCGATCCAAGTCTTTCCGACCCAAAATGACGCTGGGATTAATAAAACAGAAATCCATAATTCTTGTCTAAATGCCGGCTCGTAAAATGCAGAGTAAAGTCCTTGGAGAGAATACTTAAATGCATATGCTACTCTTATAAGTCCACTTCTCTTTTTTTGGGGATTCGGCAGATGGTCAGGTGATTGATCGTTCATGTATTTTAAATTCCTGTTTTTAGACAAAAATTAAGGTGGTTTTTAAAACTTCTTAAATATTATGCGCCAATTAGTGGGCTTAAGATTGTCATAATTTTGAAATAAGCATCTCCTAAAATCAAATTATTCAATTCCCGAAGATTTTTATTGTGAAAAACCCTCCGCCACCAGAACTCTCAAAAGCTCAAATCAAAGAAGAGTATCTCGATAGCTATGATGAGGAATTAGAGCTTGAGCTTGATGACGGACTTATAGATCATCTTCTTGAAGGTTTTAGTGACAATCAAACAGGTGATTCTGGATTAGATAGAAGGGTTTACTTTAAAGAACTATTTAGACTTCAGGGTGAACTCGTTAAGTTACAAGACTGGGTTGTTGCTAAAGGTCTCAAGATCGTAGTAATATTTGAAGGGCGCGACGCAGCCGGTAAGGGCGGAGCTATTAAACGGATCACACAGCGTTTAAATCCAAGGGTTTGTAGAGTTGCTGCGTTGCCTGCTCCAAGCATCAGAGAGCGATCACAATGGTATTTTCAAAGATATGTTTCTCACTTACCCGCCGCAGGTGAGATGGTTTTGTTTGACCGCAGTTGGTACAACCGTGCAGGCGTTGAGAAAGTAATGGGATTTTGTTCGGACGCCGAAGTAGAAGAATTTTATAGAAGCGTACCTGAATTTGAGAAAATGCTTGTGCGCTCTGGTATAGTTCTTATTAAGTATTGGTTTTCAATAACCGATGAGCAACAGCATCTTAGATTTAGTATGAGAATTCAGGACCCATTAAAGCAGTGGAAACTTAGCCCAATGGATCTAGAGTCTAGAAGGCTTTGGGAGGATTACACA
>CAJAYT010000124.1 GCA_903949285.1 uncultured Burkholderiales bacterium | reverse complement strand
TTACCGTTTAGTGGGTATCAGTTGGTTTGCGTTGGGTGTTGCTGGGTTGCTCTTTAGGGTTGGCCAATTGATTATTCAAGACAACATTCAAGTCGCCCTGTCTTGGGCGTTTAAGATCCTGACAGACCCGTTCCACGATTTGATGTTGTATTACAAATCACCTATCTATTTGTTAAAGGGTGAATTAATCGATCCCATGGAACACGTTCAATCTCACTAGAAAAAGAAAAGGTCCTTTACTGAACTGACCCCAACTTTTGGGGTGCAGTTCATACAGGACCTTTTACTTAAGCAAAATTACCGATCACGTCTCAAGCCATCCTCACCTTGATCATCTCCAAGAGCATTCCTCTTCGAATGCTCTTATTTGTTTGTTCTGCACCTCTCCAAAACCATCCATCATGAGTCATTTTTTGAGCTGCCACAACAAATCGCTTCGTAAATTCCTCAAAATCTGCATCACTAAAGTTCAGACTAAATATCATACGCCCTGTCCCTACCCAACTAAGAGCAATACCCTCTCTTCTGAGATAGTACTGCAAAAGCCAGTTGTAGCGTGTCTCAGACTTAATCAGCACCGTCCAAACGGTAGACATATGAGCTACTTGTATCGGCAACTCGTGATTCGCAAAGGTTTGGTTCAATTGATTAGCCCGCGTCGTCCACGTCTTCTCAAGCGTTGCGTACTGAGCAGTGACTTCTTCGCTATCTAATCGTTTTAAAAATACATTCATTGCACCCATTACATAAGGATGAGCGTTGAAAGTTCCCCTTGCAAAGCAAATATCAGCAGGTCTATCGTGATTAAACCTTCTCATCAGATCGGCTTTACCGCAAATAACACCCACGGGCAATCCTCCTCCCAAAGTTTTGCCGTAGGTGACGATATCGGCTTGGATATTGAAATACTCCTGTGCACCCCCTTTGGCGAGTCTGAAGCCAAGGAAAACCTCATCAAAAATCAAAACAATATTCTTCTCAGTACAAACCTCTCGCAGTTCAGCGAGCCATGCGCGGTAACTGCTGTAGTCAAAATGAGCCTTTCTACTCCCGTCAACGAGAGTCGAGTCCCCAGGTGCAGCTTGATTGGGATGCAACGCTTGCAAGGGATTGACCAGCACGCAGGCAATGTCTTTTCTGTTTCTAAGCACTCGAAGCGTCGATTCATGCATCTCTCTAAGCGTCAAAGTTTGACTTGCAGGGGGCATCGGATTCCCAGGACCAGGCTGCACATCATCCCACCATCCGTGATATGCACCGCAAAAACGGACAATTTTCTGCTTCTTGGTATGGTACCTAGCCAATCTAACGGCTTGCATCACCGCCTCTGTACCGGACATGTGAAAGGAGACTTCATCCTTGGCGGAGAGAGCGCAAAGACGTTTCACATTTTCGAGTACGCAGGGATGATAAGAGCCCAGCGTCGGTCCCAAATCTTTCACCAAATCGCTACCCTCTTGGATACAACTTTTATAAAAATCCAGTCCAAAAAGATTGACCCCGTAAGAACCCGTTACGTCGATAAAGCGGTTACCGTCCAAATCTGTCAACCAAACGCCTTCACTTTGTTTCCAAAAACTACCCATCTGAATATATTTTTGCAACACTTTCGTAAACTGAAAGGGCACACGGTAATTACTTGTGAACTGCAGATCAGAGATAAGGGGTTTAGTCTCAGCCGTACGCTCAAGTGTCAAGGGGCTTTGTTTTACCAAATCAGGGCCAAGTTGAGTAAGTGCGACTTTCCTTTGGTTAATCACCTCACTTGGGGCTCCGTCACAACTGAACCACCGCTCTTCGTTATAAGAGTAAGCTGGGATCAAACGAGTAAATCGCTTGGACCAGCGTACATGACCACTAAGGGAGGGGTTCTTGGCGAAAGACAACTCAAGACGTTGCTTTACCAAAAAGAGTGCTTTGATAGAAAGAGTAAAGCCAACCAAATAAATGAGGAACATAAGAACCGAATCTGACATATTATCTTTTCCTTTTGAAAATATCAGTTTTATTACGCTTGGATGACCATATGATGAAAATTAAGAATTTTTTGAAAAAAATAGTGAATTCTGAGGATTTGAACTTTCTTTTAACCAACAGAATACCCCGACTGACATTAACTCATCTGATGGGCTGGATCAGCCAAATCGAGCATCCTTGGGTAAGTAGAGCGGGAATCTACATATGGCAACTATTTGCTGATTTGGATTTATCAGAGGCTAAAGAGCAATCTTTCAAGAGCTTGCATGCTTGCTTTATCCGCGAGCTCAAGCCAGGCGCACGAACCATTGACCCGCGCATGAATACCGTCTCCAGTCCATGTGACGGTATTATTGGGGAGTTTGGAAATATCGATGACGGACAACTATTCCAAGCAAAAGGATTCCCCTACACCCTGACAGATCTACTGGGTGAGGAACCCAGCGCGCAACAGTGGCGCGACGGAATTTACATGACCATTCGCATTACCTCCTCCATGTATCACCGCTTTCACGCCCCATATAGTGGAGAAGTTAAGCGATTGAAATATTTCTCGGGAGACACATGGAATGTAAATCCGATAGCACTCAAGCGGGTTGAGAAACTATTTTGCAAAAATGAGCGTGCATTGTTGGAGTACAAAATAAATACCAACAGTCTAAATCCTGATGATACAACTACGCAGTTCACACTCGGGATCATTCCTGTCGCAGCGGTCCTGGTGGCTAGTATCAAATTACACGGCATCGATCCTGTACTTAGCACACGCTACAAAGGACCAACACAAATGCAGTGTTCACTGCCGTTCACTAAAGGCCAGGAAATGGGATGGTTTCAACACGGCTCAACTATATTAATGTTTGCACCTAAAGGCTTTACATTTGAAGAAAAATTGTATGTTGGTCAAAACATAAAGATGGGTCAATCCTTAATGCACACACCGTTATAGATTGTTCACTAGCTACATTTTTTAATTAAACTGTAGTTAAAGTGTCATCATAGTTTAATTTAAATATTCCAAAATAGTTTTGAAACCAATTACTCGTTGAGTGGATCTGAAAAGCACTCAAAGATATTGGACCTAAGGTGTTTCAAATTATCTATATTGGAGTAAATACATGCGTATAACAGTCATGGGAACGGGCTATGTGGGTTTGGTTACGGGTACGTGTTTAGCTGATTTAGGTAATGATGTGCAATGTTTTGACATTGATCAAGAGAAAATTAATCGAATTGAGAATGGCGACATTCCTATTTACGAGCCTGGACTCAATGCCTTAATTGAGAGAAATGTAAAAACTGGACGCTTGAGCTTCAGCTCCGACATGAAGTCTAGCGTAGCATACGGGGACATCATTTTTATTGCTGTGGGTACGCCTTCCATGGAGGACGGCTCAGCAGATACGCGCCAAGTACTTCAGGCTGCAAAAAGCATTGGATCACTCATGACCAACTTTAAAGTGGTCGTGAATAAATCAACTGTACCCATTGGCATGGCAGATATCGTCAAAGAAACAATTGATACTGAATTAAGCAATCGATTCAAATCTGATACATCTGCACGTCCTGGATTTTCTGTAATTTCCAACCCAGAGTTCCTAAAAGAAGGTTCTGCAGTAGACGACTTTATGCGTCCTGACCGAATCGTACTCGGGATTGAAAGCAATGAGAACGGAAATATTGCCAGGGATATGATGCGCAAACTCTACGCTCCCTTTAACCGCAATCACGAAAGAACATTTGTAATGAATGTTCGTTCCGCAGAATTCACAAAATACGCTGCCAATGCCATGCTCGCAACGCGAATTAGCTTTATGAATGAACTTGCTAATTTGGCTGAACGAGTCGGAGCAGATATCGACTCTGTGCGTCAAGGCATTGGATCTGATCCCCGTATCGGCTATAGCTTCCTCTACTCTGGTACAGGTTACGGTGGGTCATGCTTTCCAAAAGATGTTCAGGCACTTCAATACACAGCCAATTCCAACGGTATTCCACTAAAGATTCTCTCAGCGGTTGAGTCAGTTAATCAAAGACAAAAGTACGTAATCGCAGAGAAAATTTCGGCCTATTTTGACAATAACCTTGAGGGTTTAAAGTTTGCAATTTGGGGCTTAGCGTTTAAGCCAAATACTGACGATATGCGAGAAGCTCCAAGCCGAGTTTTAATCAAAGAGCTTTTAAGTAGAGGCGCTACGGTCGTAGCTCATGATCCCGTTGCACTGGAGGCCGCAAAAGCTGCGTTCCAAGAAGATTTCAAAGATCATCCAGAATTTACTGGACGACTTCAGTTTTCAGAAAATGCAATGGAAATACTAGACGGTGCTGACGCTATGATTTTATTGACCGAATGGAAAGAGTATAAAAGCCCCAATTTCAGCCAGATTAAATCTCTTCTCAAGCAAGCTCTCATCTTTGATGGCCGTAACCTCTACGAACCACAAGTCATGCAAGAGCAAGGCTTTACTTATGAAGGTATCGGTCGACGCGCCTCGCCCGTTAAACTGCACACGACTAGCTCATCCACTGGGGCTGCACAACAGCTTGTGTAGGTCCTGACTCACAAAAAAGACCATACCCTTTAGAAGGGATGGTCTTTTTTGTTGACTGAAGAGGAATGGTGACGTTGAATCAACACAACTACCCAGAGTTGAATTGGGTTGTCTATTGAGATTTATGGGGTAGTTTTTGCAAGGCCCCTACAAATTGTTCAGAAGCATTCTGCCAACTAAATGTCTTAGCGTGAGACAGTACATTTTCTCTTGGAATATCGAGCGCCTTCATACAAGCAGTACGAAGATTTGTATCTAAAACACCAGAGTAACCTGAATTAACAACATCTATAGGACCAGGTACCGGAAATGCAGCCACCGGGGTACCACAAGCCATAGCTTCTAGCATTACCAACCCAAATGTGTCTGTTGAACTTGTAAATACAAAAACATCAGCTGATCTATATAGTGTTGCTAGTGAAGGGCCATCTAACATACCAAACCATCTAACCTTGGGGTAAGCTTTGTGCAATCGATCTCTTTCTGGACCATCCCCAGCAACCCATTTGTCACCCGGTAAATCTAATTTGAGAAACTCATCTATTTGTTTTTCAATTGCAAGTCGACCAACATGTAAGAATATGGGGCCCTCTCCTCTTGGTATCTTTGAGCCAACGGGGTTAAACATCTCAAAATCGACCCCTCTACTCCAGACTCGAGGAGAGTTGAATCCCCGAGATTTAAGGTCATTCACGATGGCAGGAGTAGGCGCTAAGTTAGCTTTTGCTGCATTATGGAATAGTCTAAAAATTGAATAACTCCAGGCCGTGGGTATTCTAAAACGCATATTGACGTATTCAGGGAACCTACTGTGATAGGAGGTTGTAAACGGCCATCTTCGCTTGATAGCTATAGAGCGAGCCAACCATCCCAAAGGACCTTCTGTAGAGATATGCAAGCAGTCAGGGTCAACTTCGTCAATCATCTTGGCCAATTGGGTGCGATTGGTCAACGCCAAGGAAATCTCAGGATAGGTTGGACAAGGAAATGATTTGAAAAGATTTGGAGTTATGAAATGTACAGAATGCCCCTTTTTCTCTAATTCCCTAGTTGTCATCTTAAGTGTTCTGACAACACCATTAACCTGTGGCTCCCAAGCATCTGTCACTATTAGTATTTTCATTCAAACCCTTTGTATTTGTCCAATTTTAGTCAGCTCTTAACGAAGAGTTTCACTTCAAGGCGTTAGTACAGGGCGCATCTCTTTAACCAAATCAATTTGCTGATCCCAGTAAATAATTTCGAGTTTACCGTCCATATGTTCTACTAACGCTGTTCGACTTTCCACCCAATCACCGTCGTTACAGTAAAGTACCCCGTCGATATTACGAATTTCTGCATGGTGTATATGACCACACACTACGCCTTGGTATCCTTTGCGCTTAGCCTCTTTAGCTACCGCAATTTCGTAGTCATTTATAAACCCAACCGCTTGCTTCACTTTGTGCTTTAAATAAGCAGATAATGACCAATAAGGCAGACCAAATTTCGCACGTAAGTGATTGAAATGCTTGTTGAGCTTGAGTATGAGCTCATACAAATAATCGCCCACATAAGCGAGCCACTTGGCATACTGAACTACAGCATCAAACAAATCTCCGTGAATTAACCAAAGGGTATCGCCATTGACTGTAGTATGGGTGGTTTCTTTTAAAACCTCGACACCGCCAAAATGGTGTTGGACGAAATTACGTGCGAATTCATCATGATTTCCAGGAACATAAACTACCCTGCAACCCTTTCTAGCCATACGAAGTAGTTTTTGAATTACATCGTTGTGCGCTTGTGGCCAATACCACTTTCTGCGCAACTGCCAACCGTCAACAATATCCCCAATTAAGTACATATATTGACTCTCGTTCTCACGTAGAAAGTCCAGTAGCGCCTCTGCCTGGCACCCCGGTGTACCGAGATGCAGATCTGATATGAATATTGCTCTGTATTGCATTAGATGCCAAAAAAATGTTTTTTATACTTGGGCTTTAGATCTGCCACTCTCATCATCATTGGTAAATCTACAGTGTTGAAATTGGGATCCCAAGCGGGTGCGCCAATGACCTTGGCCCCCAATCTCAAGTAAGCTCTGATTAAGGACGGGAGTTCCACAACGCAATCGGAGGTGGCCGGTTGCAAATGAAAAGGAGAACGCGTGCGGACGTGAAAATCAATAGGCGCCATGTGATTTGACTTCACATAACTCCATACTTTTGAGGCAACTTCCATATTCAAATCATGCTTAAGCATTGGAATACTCGCACTGCCAATCATCGTATCTAGATTGTTTCTATCCATGAACTTAAAAAGTTCACCCCATAAGGCCATAATGACGCCTCCGTGCCGATGATCGGGATGCACACAGCTACGCCCAAGTTCAACCATTCTTTTTCGCAAACCTCGAAGCCTAGTCATATCAAATTCAGTTTCGAAATAGGTACTCCCTACCCGTTCAGCTTGAGTTGGAGTAAGCAGTCTGTATGTACCAATAACCTCATCAGTAACTTGATCTTTAACGATTAAATGTTCACAAAAGTCATCGAAGAGATCAATATCGTATCCACCACAATTTTTAGGGAAACGTGCTCCCATATCGTTTGTGAATACCTGGTATCTCAAGCGTTGAGCAGATCTAACTTGATCTTGATTCTTTGCCCATTCAACAGAAATCTTACTATTTACGGGATCTCTTTGAGTGTTTGGACTTTTTAGATGAAAGTCTAAATTTTGTAATGTCGAAGGTGACTCTAACGGATAATTTAAATATAAATGCTCAGAGGTACTATTTATCATCTTTTTCTTGAATTTTATTGATTCAAGAATTATCTAAAAATATTATTAAAGTTTGATGTAAGTTATTTGATGCATTTGTGTCAATGCATTAATAGTACATTTCAGTAAATCGAAGGAATGTACATACTTGCAGGGATAGGATTCCTTGCATAATCTTCGTGATAGATACGTGTTGGTAGGCTGACGGGCTCGTGCTCAATCTCCGAGTAAGGGACTTGGGAGAGCAAATGATTGATGCAGTTTAATCGAGCTCGTTTCTTGTCCACTGCTTCTACGATCCACCAAGGCGCCTCGGTAATGTGAGTTCGCTCGAGCATGGTTTCTTTGGCTCGTGTGTAATCCTCCCAAAGCCTTCTAGACTCTAGATCCATTGGGCTAAGTTTCCACTGCTTTAATGGGTCCTGAATTCTCATACTAAATCTAAGATGCTGTTGCTCATCGGTT
>CAJAYT010000123.1 GCA_903949285.1 uncultured Burkholderiales bacterium | reverse complement strand
GCCCAGATTTACGAACTTGCCATAAGTCATAGGCTGCCTGTAAAGCTAGCCAAGCGCTTGCACTACCTCCATTTTTCTCGCCTAACCATGCCTCAATACGAAGAGCCATTTCTGGAGAAATACCAGCTTTACCATTGATCACTCTAGAAAAAGCAGCTCTAGTTACACCAAGCTGTTCTGAAGCTTCTGTTACGGTTAGTTCTAACGATGGAAGAATATCTTCTTTCAGAGTAAGGCCCGGGTGGGGTGGGTTATGCATTTTAGTCATCATTATTCCTATTCTTTTAGTGATAATCTTGATAATCAACAAGTACTACATCTTCACCTTCAAATTTAAACGTCATTCGCCAATTTCCATTTGCCGAAATTGAATAGTGATCCTTTAGCTTATCTTTTAAAAGATGCAATCCCCAACCAGGTATATTCATATCTTCCCATTTTTTTGCAACATGTAATCTAGCTAGCTGCCTACCTAGCTTATTCGCATGAGCCGCTTGGATTCCAGACTTTTTACCTGTTTCAAAAAAGAGCTGTAAGCCTTTATGGCGAAATGTTTTGATCATGAAGTATTGTATACTGAAACTATACGCTATTCAACTAGTGAAGTTAAATTATTAATCAATCGTCTTTCTAGGTATTATTTAAAGTAACGCTCATCCCTCCCATACTCTTTTCAAAACCCCCCATTAACCACCGTGACTAGCCACAAGTTCTTTTGGCTAAATTGACCCCTGTTTTCTCTCCAATCAGGTTGCTCTAGCTGGGGCTCTGAAGCTAAAGTATGTGTATGGCAACTAAAAAAGAAAGTACACATCAACTCATAAACCGTAACCTAACCCTCTATCAACGCGAGCATAGTGCCGTATGGCAATGTCGCTATAAGGTGGATAACAAGTGGTTAAGGGCTACCACCAAAGAGACTCAGCTTGATTTTGCAATCAATAAAGCTAAAGAGCTATTGGTTGAAGCGGAGATCCGTAAGCGCTCCTGCATCCCAGTGGTTACCAAACGCTTTAAGGATATCGCCATGCTAGCTATTGATAGGATGGAGCGAGACTTAAAGGGGGGCTTAGGTAAGTCAATCTATAAAGACTACATCCGTATTATTAATGAGCATTTCATCCCCAGTCTTGGGCAGCGTCTTATTACCAATATTGACTAAGATGCCCTGCACAACTCTTAAGTGGAACAGTCATTCTAGTTTTAGAAAGCTTAACAAGTCTGACTGTACATCAACGACATAGGGATAAATATTCTTTGATTGTGGGCTAGGATTCAAATAAACGTCGTATTGCATTGATTTACCAAATTCTTAGATCTTCGCACCAGTGACCTACGGATTCAAAATCTTGGTTCATCTCTTTAATCCAATTAGCGTATTTCTTTTCAAATTCAGTTTTTTGCTTTCTCAATTTCGAAGAATTTCCTATTGCTTTAAGAGCTTCAAATTGATCTGCAGAAATAATTACAGTATCAATCCGACCATCCTTTTGGACGAAAACCGGTTCCTTTTTGGCGGGACTACAAACACTACCAAATCTATTTTTAGCTTCTGTTGCAGTAACAATCATTTTGGTAATCCTTAAGTATATTAGCTACCATAGTTAATATATGTGTCCTGTCAAGTTTGAATTTGCAAGTCCGTTGTCATAGTATAGATGTATTTTTTTAAAGAATCTCAACTCCACCTAAAGCGCAAGCTACGAAGAAGGCATAGTCCAGGGAGTAGTGAAAGCTACTCAAACCCGAATCCTTTCGTCTCTGGTTCGAGTCCAGGGGAGCCCACTAGGAAAAGCAAACCCTAATAAGAAATGGTGTGGGTTTTGTCTTTCAGATATTAAGATTAAAAACGCTTGAGTATCTAGTGGTAAAAAAAAATTCAATAAGTTCAGCAAAAGAATCTTCTCCGATATTAGCAGGTAGAGACGGCCGTGGCTCTGAGAAGTAAACTGGGGTTACATCAAAGCTATTACCCATTGAATCAATGAAGATAGTAGGGGCTGCAAACATGATTAACAGGGACCCATCGCCAATCATACAAAGCCATCTATCCTGATATTCATGGAAGGAATAATCGTCCACAAAAAATCTAGCATTGTCATGACAGTTACTTGGTATTGCTCGGTGGCCTTTTATTGACACCTTGCGGTATGGTATGTGCTTCGTATTTTTAATGGTTGCGTACAAGAATTGACCACATTTCAGAAGCTGGTTTTCATCAATTGGCAAATAAAAAGAAGGCATTACCTCGAAGCTCTTTTTTTTGGAACCTGTAAATCATTTTCTATCTAGGTCACTGTTGATATGTATGAAAATATCGTGTTTCCATACATATGAACGATAAACGCAGGATATTTGTGCAAATAACCTTTTAGAGCTCACAGAATTTACAATTAAAAAACCTAGTTAAGCTTGTTTTAGGCGCCAATTAGTACTATCATTAACAAACTACTACCCTGATGGTTTCGACTGTCAGGTGCAGGGCCTCTTCGGAGGCCCTTGCTTTTTATTCAAAGGTTTCCCGTGTCTAAATCCAAGTTAAGAACGATTGTTTATATCGATGGATTTAATTTCTATTATGGGCAACTCAAAGATAGTCCTTATAAGTGGTTAGATTCAGATTTGCCTACCCAGTTATTCAAGCTTACAAGCGTTGTATGGTCCCAGTTGGTATCAATTCGCGATTTTTAAAGCTAAGTAAAAAACCGTCTGCACACTTTTAAGGATTCCTATTCATTTTTGAAAGCGGTGCAATTGTTTAAAAATCCTATACAAAGCAATTTTGAGTAAAAAAGGAAATTGCACTCCTTAGTAATAAGAGCTAAAGAACACTAACGGTTTCAGTAAGATTATTTGAATGTATTACTTTGAGCTCTAAAGATAGGATACAAATTAAGTGATGAATCTTGTTGCGGTAGGGCAGAGATCCAAAAATTCAAGCGCGCACTCGGATCAACTCTAAAAGACTCATCCGAAAGCATTTTTTGCTCATACTCACTTTTTAAGTTGGGTAACTGCTGGTATGTACCCTCTCCGAAGAGTTCCTTAATTTTGTTATGGTCATCGTTCATCCAATTGATCAGTTCAAATGCACGGTGATTGGCCACGTAATCACTTATCTCATATGCAGTGTTAAATAGGCCCCATGAAGACATGGAGTCGGGTCCTTTGGGCTCCAGTAAATGTGCAACTAAATTGGATTTAGCCTGATTGATTGGAACGAAGATAGATCCTTTTTGAATTGTGGTGATGTGCGGACCCCATTCACCCGTTACGTACGTCATTTGTCTTCCCTGAAAACTGGAAGATTCAAAAACCACATTCTCGGGTTGAACGCGAATAGCTTGAACTTGTACATTTAAAAAATTTGTCTTGAGAGTTTTGTAGCTAAGTTGATGCAAATCAAGGTAAGGTTTTACAATTTCAGCCCATGCAAGTGGTATGAGGTAGCCAGATTCAGGAAGAGTAATGATGCTTTGTTTAATTGGATGCACGTCATCATAAAAGGGGGTATGCCAAATTTCGGCCTCTTCAAGCTTGTAGCTGATATGACGACCGCCTACTATCGGGGCTGGATCGAGGATGTCATATTTATATCCCAAAACATCGACTATTTTGTTCGGAGTTTTTGTTTGTGGTACGTCCACCTCAAAATCAAGTGAATAAGAGCTCCCACCCTTAGATTTGGATAATTGATCTGCATCGCTCTCGGCTTTTAAGATCTCAACCGACCGAGATTCAATAGCTTTCAATAATGCATCTATTGTGTCTAGACACGTTTTAACTCTTGAGCGATAGCTCTCCCAGGCGTAGTCCTCGACCAAGATACCAATTCGGTTGCGAATTCCCGCATAGGTATGTGAATTACGCGGAGTATCAACATCTAAAATTAGACCAGCCTTAGGGTCTTCTTTGTCTAATAATCTAGGATAAAACCCAATGGGATGGTGCCCAATTTGTCCAAGAGAGGTGAGTGTCTGGTTTAGTAATGCCTGCGCAGATTGAGTCAGTTCTACCTCACCACCAAATTCCGGAGAAACGGTGAGAGAAACATCATGTCGAAATCTAAGTCCATCGGTTACATGTAGATCTATCGTTACTGCTGGGTTCCATGCGTTGATTAAGCTAAGCATGGATTTCATTTCTTTTGTTTGCGCCAGCATCCAGTCTCTATTTAAATTGATTCGCCTTGCAGTCGTTCTCTCACCTTGCTCAAACGGTCCCTCTTGATTAGGTCTTTGAAAACGGCCTCTATGCTCATGACCATCCACATTGAAAACTGGTATCCACACCAATATCATTTTATTTAGTGGATTATCTTTGCTTTTATTTCCTAAAAGTTCCCTAAGTTTTAAAAGGCTTGCATCTTTTCCGTCAATTTCCCCTGCGTGAGTACCTGCAATAATGAATACAACAGGGAGTTTCTTTTTTAAATTAATTTGCGGAGTTAGGGCGTTTTGCTTTGAGCTAATCAGGTAATAAATCTCTCTTTTTTCTGCTGTAAAACCCATGACCTTACAAGCAACGGAACGGGGATATTTAAGTGCCAGCTTAAAGCAAACATCCTTTATTTCGGAATATTTCCCCGTTTCTTTGTAGTCCGTTTTTTCAGAGGTTAAAGTGAAATCAGTATATGAAGAATTCATTTTTTCACCCATACTCACCGTTGCTAGGGAACTAGAGGAGCAAATTTGCAAAAATAACGCACATGAAATTGAAACTAAAAGCTTATTCATAAACAAATGAGATTAATTGCTGTTTGAAAGTAATTAGCGATTCTATGAATCGCATTGATTAAGAGTTATAAATGAACTCAAATAAAATTTAATTATAAAAAGGAATTTAATTTTTTCATGGATTTGCATTTTCTTTTGAGAAAACTGGGGTAAGTACCCTTCTAAGGAGGGGGGCAATTCTTTGAAGTGCGCAGGTATAGTGCTTTTGTTACAGTTTTAATTGTTAAAACTGTAATTATTTCAGTAATTCGAAGTCAAATAGTAAATGACAAACATTGCGCATGAATAAAAATGAAGATTTCAACTTATTTTGTACACACTAGTTCCATTCGTTGCCCTGTGATCTCCGATATAAATGGTTCTCTGACTCTTGAACTGAACGCCGTAATGGCTAAGTCCATATTGAAACAATATTGACCTCATGTGGCCCGCTGTTTGTGTAAGTTTCCACCCTACATACAAACGAGTTACAAGGTAGCCAGATACAAATATTGCAAATCCAACTAGCATATGCCTATTGGCAATGATGACCCCTCCAATACTTGTTGCGCCAAAAAGCCACAGATCGTTAACTGGGGCTCCAGCAAAAACCTTTTCAGCGTTACCAAAACGAGGTATGTAATAAGAGTTCAATAATTCCTCCCATTGGGCTCGAGATCTATCCCAGGACCTAGTTGGCTCATTAATCTGGTGTTACTACTTGGTGCTCTAATCAAATCCGTACAGGTGAGATGGTTTTTCCACTCCTTATTCTCTGAGAAATTAAGTAGCGGTACACAGACCTTGTCATTATTAATAATGACTTTGGGCCATTTGATGGATTGGTATTTGAGATTGGCTCTCGTTTGCTTCTCTATTTTTATTAAGCGGTCAAGCTCCACTTGATTTGCATTTGTTTGAATTTGCTTATAGTGCCAAAGATCGCTTTCTTCCTGAGCTGAGAGGAGTACGTAGTCTGTACGTATTGGGCGAGAAACAATAATTGCCTTGGAGGGTATACGACTGTCAAATTCAACTTTACCGTAAATATAGACCCCGTCATTGCTAGGTATAAGTATCGAGGAGCCGGCACTAATGTTTTTCGTAATTCTGAAGTTTGCGGTTACGTTAGAAGTTTGAGCGTCTCCATGGCAAATACCAACGGCAAGCAAGCTGCAGTAAAGGATGAACCTTAGGATGAAATGTTGGTACATTGATAGTTCCTTAAGAAAAAGCTTTATTTAGCATAGGTTGCGTACAAATTAGTTGCTTCGACTCGAATTTGCAGAATTTGGGATTCCTGAGCCCAATATTTCAAGGCGTTACTCCATTCCATATTTCCAGAGATGATTGAGAACTCACTACTAAGCGTGGAGCTTCCTTTTGCAATCAGGAATGTAGGTGCTGAAACAACCTTGTATTTAGAGAAGATCAGGGGATCTATCGCAAAACTGGCTTTTCCCCTGCAACAGCTTTGATTAACCTGAAAGGCGTATTTTTGCAGAGCCGATTGTCCTTCCTTGCCAAATCCATTAAACAAGAGGGTGGTTCGTGTGCTTAAACTATCTTTTGCTAATGTCTCAAGCTCGCTTCTTGGCATGAGTGTTGATACAAAGATATAGCTTTGCCATTTAGCGAGGATTGATTCAGACAAAGACTGCGCATTTACTGTTCGGATAGTAAAGATCAGAGAAGTAAATGCAATTAGGAACGATATTTTGTGCATGATTAATTAATTGAATACGGTTGGCAGCAATCTTTGCGCTGAAAGATAAAGTAACCATAGTCTTTGTCCGTGGGTCTTGCGGCTCCTGATTCTTGTAGCATAAGCGGGCGACCTATAGGGGTGCACATTCCATCAGCAAATGGAAACACTCGGTTAGTTTTGTATTGACGCTTATCCATGATCAGTTCAGGAACACCGAACGAATTACATGCTTGTAACGCGTTAACCCCCGCAGAGGTTTGCTGAGCGCCTGCAGCGTGAAGTTTCGCAAAAATTCGTGCAACCAAAAGGTGTGAAACTTGCTCAGGCGTATTAGCAACATTCACATTACCCGTTAGTGGATACATCTCGCCCCAAGCCCCGGCAACCCAAAAAAGATACTGATTTGGGAAACCAATTGTCGATTGAATGGAGTCAGGTGCTTCAGCAGATATAGACGCGACATCTGAGAACGCAAATGCGTAGGGCGTCAATATAAGAGCCAATGTATCATCATTCCAGGTCGGATCGGCCCAAGACATGTATGGAATGTCAAAAGACCTGTTATCTAAGCACGGTGATGCAGATATGACACCCAGTGCGGACATTACCGGATTGATGTATTCGTTAAGTTGCATAAATGCAGATTTGCCGCCTCCGTTACCTAAAGATGTTGAGCCGTTTTCTAGAGCGTTAAAGGGAAGGGGGATCTGAATCCCCCCTAGAAGGGGCATACAACCGGCAGTGTTAGTTACATCCACCATATAACGTGGCTCCCAAAATGATACTGGCGTACCAACGCTTAGGTTATCAGCGCAGGTACAAATAGGATTTGTTCCTGTACCTGTGTTGTAGTCGTCACCTTGAACGCCAAGATTAATAAGTCCTCCTCCAATGGTTATTGGAAAGAGACAGTCATAACAAATATCATTTAACGGATTAGGAAAAGCACCTGTGCAAGTTTGTGTCTGAGCGCTTGAAAGTTGAAAAAGACAAAAGAGAGCAATCAAGAGTATTTGTTTCAAATGCGCACTCCAGTTTCAACTAACAGCTTTGTGCCCTGTTGTGAAATAATGGTTGGTACGGTTTTAATATCCACTGCATAGTTCAAATGAAGTGTCTTAATAATGACACCCTCCTGATCAAAATAAAATGGAATGGCTTTGCCTCCTCTCCAGGGTGCATTTTTATACCTTACTCTGAGCTCATATGGCGAACCATTTGTCAGCACAATCTTAAGTGACTCTGTTTGCGACCGATGAATTGCATAGCTAATTTGTTTGGGGTCATTGCCGTCAATAAAGATCAAGCCACTTTGTAACTTCACCTTCTCTAATGGACGGATAACCGTTCCACGTTTGACAGATATAGTTCCGTTAGCATCTTTAAAGTCTTTTGGGATAGTAAACGCCAAATCGCGCAACTCGGTTTTATACCTGTTGTCTGTTGCAAGCCCTAGGTTACCGAAGTCATGGAGTTTGTGCTTAAGAACCGTAATCTGATTTTTCTGGTACTGAGCTACTTCTCCTGATCGGATCTTTTTAGAAATGACTGCTTTGATTTGTTCTCGTGCATCTTGATCAAGCGCGTATGTTGGAGCCTTTTGGCCTAGATTCTCGGAATAGGTGTTGGTGAGGCAAAGCATTAACACGAGTGCGAGCAGCATTTTCATTTATAAATAACCAAATCAGTATTTAAGTTCTGTTTAGCCAGTGAACCAAGTCTTGCGTTCATCGCAGATCTTACTTTGGCCGCGTATATCTTTCTATTTTGCTCACCCCCAACTGCACTTGCGTTGTAAGCTCCGACAGCTCGCCACGTATTGCCGTATTTATAAATCGAGTTTGCCAAAATCCAAGCTCCGACTTTGATATTGACACACGGATCATGCAATTGTTTTTCAGTAATTGAATATTTTGCGAGTTCTATTAAATGTGATGAGTTAATTTGCATAACCCCTATATCTCTTGTCCCGTTTGTATTGGTATTCACAATATTTACTTTTTGGCGGCTCTCCACCCAAGCAATTGATCTGAGCAAATCTTCATCTACACTGTACATTTGAGAGGCTTGGCTGTAGCAAAAGGCCTCTGAAGCGTGGACGTAGCTAACTAGAAGCAGCGTTGCGATTAAGGTGACAGCCTTTCTCACGCTCGTACAAAGTTTCGACGCGCTAACTTTCCCAAATACACCAGACCCAGCAATGTCTCAAGGGAGATCGCTAAACTAAAACTGTACAAGGCCAAAGCGGCAAACAAGGGTGAGAAAACACCAATATCAAAGGTAGTGAAGCCTATGAACACGGCTAAGAGTGTCAAGGATAGGCAGAAAAGGTGTAATTCAAAGAATCTGCCATATTTGATGCGAGGGGTGATTTGATTTCTTTGACTCATTTGAATGCTCCAACCTTTACTAATTGAAGCGAATCTAATTTGGCTTGAATCCGCAGTGCAGGCACCACTCCTGGAATGAAAGAACCGTCTGAGAAAATGATTGTAGGTGTGCCTTGTATCTGAAACAGTTGACCTATAGCTAAGTTTCGATCAATTGGATTGGTGCAGGTTGCTGGTTTGGGCTTTACGCCGTCCAGTAAGTAGTCTCGCCAAGCATATTTAGGATTAGGTGCGCACCAAATTGCTTCAGCGACCATCCTGGCATTGGGATGCAATGAGGTGAGTGGGAATAGGAAAATATAGACTTTGGTGTCGCTAAGTTTTTTAAGTTCAAATTCTAGTTGTTTGCAATAAGGACAGTCTGGATCTGTGAAGACGTATACGACCTTCGAGCCCTGCCCGAATACGATAGCGTCCTTGAGATCCAATTTCGTGATATCCAATAAGGGCTTATTGGCGTCTGCAAGAGAAGCGGTTAGAGATTTACCGTCTTTCAACTGGACTACTTCCCCTTTGATTAATATGGATAGGTCATCCGATAGGAAAATTATCTCTGTTCCTTTTACGACACTGTGAAAGCCAGGGAAAGCAGGCGCAATCTTAGAGCCCACTGAGGAGGGGAATTTAGTCAGAAGTTCGTTTTCAAAAGAAAATGAAGCTTCATCTGATGCCAAAAGGGATCTAGGTGTTTGTGTATCAGGTACTTCAGCTGATCTTGCCAAAACCATATAAAAGATTGTAAGAAAAATTGTAGTTATGTATCTATTGTTTTTCATAAAGTGGCCTTAGAGATGAGAAAGTAGTTATGGATGACGACGAATAAATAAAGAGCGTCTAGAGTCAGTGCCATGTAAATGAAATCTTTATGTACTTCGAGTGCGCTCCTGCTCTGAATTTGCTTGTAAAAGCTATAGCACCAGACGCTAAAAGCAATTAATTTGAAGAGAAGCAGCTTCAATATAAATTCGAGGGCACTTGTGGCTCCTCTGAGTAATGGATTGGTCTCAGTTAAGAGTTCCCTGCTCTCCTTTATAACCCTTGAATCTACGGTATGTGCAGTTTCCATCCATAGCCCACAGGATAAGAGGTAGGAGCTGTGTAGATCTAGGGCTTGGAGGGCCGCGAACACACAAAAGGCAGTTATCGCCACGGATTTGCTATTTGGTTTCTTGAGTATTTTCATATATATTTATAAGTAGATAGCATAAACCATTAAGTATGCTTGAAACAAACAAAACAAAAAATATAAATTAATAAATTTATGAGGAAAACAACAAATGGTCAATATTTGGAATATATTTATGCACTTAGCATAATATATTAATTATTTGAGGATATTTAGTGATTCAATTTCAGAAAATCATCAACCACGGATCCTGCAGCTACTTAGTTGTCTTTGTCTTCTGTGCTTTCAGTGCATTAGTCGGTTTGAATATTCAGAAGACTTTAAACTCAGCTGGAGTAGAAGCAATAGATCCCCTTAGGTTGAAAGTTGTGATTGCAGATCGCCAGGCGGTGATCTTCGATCATGCCCTTAACTATCCAGTTATGAGTGAAGTCGATAGAGATCGTAAACTCATTCAACCCATTATGGGCATCTTACAAAAGTACTCCACCCAGGGATACTTAGTAGTCGATTCACTTAAGGATGAATCAGGGGCTTATTTTGTGTCTGCATTTCCAATTGATTCAAAGGACATCACGAGCGAACTAAAAGCAGCAGTGAGCAGTGCAAACGGAGTAACTGGCGAAAAAAACCAAGTTATATCGACTCATTGACTGCAATACATCCGAAGTCAAAAAGATCTCAAAAAGTACCCATTGGACTATTTTGTCTTGCGGTACTCATCGTATTTACGGTTAAATGCTCCCCCCTAATGCAAACCTATTCGCTTGGTGTTGATCCAAGCTTTGAGCGGTGCTTGCCAGAGATACATCTCACCCTCTTGAAACGTGCTCCATCGCCTGCAGTACATCGCGGAGATTTAGTATTTTTCAAGCCTGATGCACACTTTACGTGGGTAAAAAGGGACTATATCCTCAAAAAGGTGGCTGGTATCGAAGGTGACCATCTTGTAATTAAAAATGACAAGATATTGATCAATGGTCAAGAAATCGTGCACGGCTTTCCTTTGGCTTTGTACTACAAACGAGTCGTTTTCACAAGAGATGAAATCATCCCAAAGGGAGAAATCTTTTTATACGGAACTCATGCGTTTAGCGATGACTCCCGCTACTGGGGATTTGAGTCTATCGCCAATCTAGAAGGGACAGCCTATGTGGTTTTTTGATTACAGAAGAATTGTGTACGCAGCAATAACCCTGTTTATCTTAGCCGGCCTCAACTTTCATTTCGCCAGTTCCTCCTATGCTCAAGGGTTCTCAGCTGGAAATGATTACTCAGGCGAGGAGTTTCAAAATTATGTTCCTTACACACCCAAACAAACTTCAAAGAAGGAGCGTACCCCAGACAAGCCAACACCCACTAAAGCACAAACGAAGGAAGAATCTAGGCCTCTTAAGGAATGGAAACCCAAAGAGCTTGGATATTTGTGGGAGAGTAGACGCGCTGTAGCAATCATGAACCCGACAAACGAGAATGTGCGCGCCTATATGTACACACAAGACATCATTCTCGATCTTGCAACCCGCTACGCGGAGAAGCAAATGGAAGTTGTCAGAAATGATCCAATCCTTAACCAAAGCAACCGCATCTCAATTAGCAATTCAGGTGAGATCGATGCGAAACGTTTACAAGATAAGGCCATAAACGTAGCGATAGATGAGATGGCAAAAAAGGGGGGACTTCTCGTCTTTGTAGACAGCACATGTATTTTTTGCGCTCATCAGCTACCTATTCTAGAGGGTCTTAAAAACTCTCTCAATCCCTGGCAACCTATGGAATATGTTGTCATCTCCATTGATGGCAAAGGCCCCAATGGATGGAAAAATTTCGTTGCAGATAACGGATTATTTAAAAAGCTGAAACTCTCGATTACTCCGTCAATCGTCTACGTACCTAATCCTAAGCCATACAGTAGTGGGCTAGACACCAATCAATATATTGTTGTTGCCCAAGGCGAAATTGAACATATTGACGCGTTAACCAGACGAATCGCAGAAGTCGGAATCAAATCTCACATCGTCAGTAAAAAAGTGATGAAAGAATTTGATATCTGGAATCGCGGTGTTGCGACCTCTAAAGATTTAGGTGAGTTACTGATCGATCCCGATAGACCAAACAGTATTCCCCTAATGGTTCGAAATATCAAAAAAAATTCATTCTAGGAAAGGTACATGTTTAAAAATATCAGTCTCTTAAAACTCATCAGTACACTCTTGAGCACATTCGTTGGTACTGCCGTATGGGTAGGGGGGACTTCATCTCTTCTATTTTCACAATCAGCTCGAGCCGGGTTATTTGCCGACCTCAACAGTGTCGTAATGAGCAATGCGACTACTCCTAAGACTCTAAAAACAGGAGATCGATCAGCTTTATTTGGAGGTGCAGTGGATATGAGAGTTCCGATTACAAGCATTAATGTTGTTACTTTTAATCCTCCCAGTTTTGATGCAGGTTGCGGCGGTATTTCCCTCTCAGGAGGAGCTTTCTCGTTTATATCGCTGGACCAGATTGTTAAAACCTTTAAAAATATTGCCACCAACTCTGAAGGTCTTGCATTTAAAGCTGCGATTGATGCTATCAGTCCGAACTTGGGTAAGTTAATGCAAGAATTTCAAACCTTATTGCAAAAAATGAATAACGCATTTAAGAATACCTGCTCAGTTGCTAATTCATTTGTAAATGGATCTGGACACATCATGACCAATGCAGTCAGTGGAGAGGGGGCGATAGGAGCACTCAATACCCAGTACTCGGATATGTCTGCCGATCTTGACAGTTATACCGCGAATCCAGTTGCGTATATGGACAAAGTGTCCTCCAACATGCCCTCTGCTGGAAATATAATTCTTAAACAAATTGCAGCGTCAGGAGCTACAACGAATCTTGACGGCTCTGGACTGAGCAATGCCGATGGATCTAGTGATGATCCGACCGACCCTAACGCACTTAACACCAAAGTACTTCTTAGTTTCCTTGGTTTCACCATGAGCGCGGTTAACTGTTCGCTAACAGATTTAAACGGAAAAATTCAAACTTCAAGTAAAGCTGGTTTAGGAGGAACTTTCACTTGCACAGCCGCTTCCACGCTGAAACTCAATGACCTTATAGAAGGAGGAGGAACCGGCTCCCCTCAGCCAAATGCGCCTTTAACTCTGTGGCAATGCAAGAACCCAGATGGATCCGTAACCGGAGGCTCGGAGAGCCAGCCTTGTACTCAAATGCAACAAATCCACTGGAACTACTCTGGGTTCAGGGGTTACACCAACACGATGATGTTTGGTTCACCAGATGAGGCAAGTTTAAACGCCGGAAATATTAGTCCCACAAGTATCATGGGCGTCATCAATGCTACCAATACAAACAATGCTGCAACCTTAACTTCTGCACAGATTCAATTTTTAAATAAATTTGCACTCAAACCCGCTTTATTATTCAAATCTGCTGACCCAGGTGTTCGATTGGATTTGGGTGTTAAGTTGAGTCGCTTAGTGAGTAGTTGTATGGCCTCTAAAGTTGGGGAGGCGCTTTGGAAATCAGCGAATTCCATGAGAACAGGTAACAACTACGAACCTAGTAAGGAGTTTGACGGCAAGGTAGCTGAGCTTAATTTAGATTACAAATCTCAAAAGGCTCTATGTGATAACTCAAAAGCTAAGGAGGAATACATACAACTTCTTGCCAGTAAGGCTCAATTAACCAGTAACAGAAAGTAAGATCATGGACTACACCTTGTACTGGGTAGATACTGATCTGACCATGATCACGGCCATATTCAATATGGTTGCAATGGTCTGCAACAAAACAGACCTTATCTTTGGCGCAGCGCTTCTTGCGGGAGCATTTAAGGTCTCTGTACACAGCTTCTCTCACGGACACCTCAGATCTTCCCTCGCAGCTGCAGTTATTGATTCAACCGTTGTACCTATGCTGATTGCCATTGCGCTTACAAACGGATCACTTAAAACAAACATCATAATTAAGAGTACCGTTTCAGGTAGCATAAGCGCTGTAGCCAATGTACCGATGGCGCTAGCGATCGTCCCTACCGTCGCCAGTGAGGTTGGGCAAACGGTTGGCGCTGCAGTAGAGATAGCATTGCAAGGGGTCAACACCAACTACTCATTGATAAGCGCAAATGGTAAAGGCTTTTTAAACCCACTTAGAATACTAGTTGCAACGCGAACGGCTGTGAGTGATTTGGGGCTTATTCCGTCTCAAATTAACGAAGTTGTAAGCACTTGTCTCAGCACAGAGAATAACAATGTGGTGAGCTTGCAAACTGCACAGGCTATGGTCAAGGACGCAGGCAACACTCTTGGCACACCGCTTCAAACAATTCCTATCAATCAGGTCACTGGCACGAGCATTGGCGCGTTACTCTACATCGCATCAACGGGCTCTGGAACGATTGAAGAATTAGATGATATTACGGGAGGTGGCACACCTATTCCTTTCACTATTGTTTCCTGCGCACTAGCAGCAACCATGGTTGCCAACAATATTAGCTACGCACTCAATACAGAGAATTTTTCCAGGGTTGTACAAGGCGCAATCCAGGCCTCCGATAACCCGGTTCAAAATCCCGGTGCAGCCAACCCCTATACCCTTGATGCCATATCAGCTCAGTACGCAGCTATACGCAACCCTAATGCTATGACTGCTGCAGTAGGCGGGCAAACTCAGGCTAATACGGAGATGATAAACCTACTATTTTCCGAAATGGTGGAGCAACAACTAGACTGTTTAAATGTTACTGGTTCAAGTAAGACAGCCTGTCAGTCGGACATCCTAACTCGATCTGAATTAGAGCGTAAAGCATTGAAGGATGCTGCAAATGCGAATATTGCTATGAAATATCTTGGTATTTTTAGTAATGACTTGCTCGCCGTATTAATCGGGTTAGGTCCAGTTTTGTTTATTCTCATGATGTTTATGGGTGAGAGTTTCGCAAAACCTTTAAACAGTTGGATTCAAATGATACTTTGGCCGATTTTGATGAGTCAAGTAGGATCAGAGCTTATTAACGGCATCATGTACTTCAAGGTGGCAAATTTTTTGAATATTATGTCCCAAGGCGGCAGCATATCCCAAGCGGTTGCCTACAACGCATACACTGAATTAGCGAACCAAATTTCAATGGCTAGCTCTCTTATGGGGGGACTACCGCAGTTAATTGGGGTGATATTTGCGCTTGGTGGTTCAGCCGCTCTAAATAGCGTAGCCAATGAGATCGGTTCTGGCAGCTCAGACGCAGCCGAAAGTCTTGCTCCTCCCCTTCAAAATACTGCCCCCCTTGTTAATCATTCCTCTGTAGCAGTTGCAACTCAGGGTGTAAGCAGTGCATCTACCACTATAAACGGTCAGGTTGATCCAGTAAACACAGGTCTTAGTTTAAGTGCGGCTAGTTCATTGAGCAATACAATATCCGAATCGCAAGCGAAATCCAGATCAAACACAGAGGATATGCGGTATACGAATGCAATTACTGCGGGTACTAGTCAGAGCGCAACTAACGGTATTAGGTTAAGTGAGGGACTACAAAAATATTATGAAGAGAGTTTGAAAAAAGGTACTGGACAAAGTACGGATCAAACCTCAGGAACTACGAATTCAACGAACCACCAAACCTCCAACTCTGCTAGTTTGAATGCGAGAGGATCGGCCAGCTTCGGATTAAGTATGCAGGGTGTAAGTGCCGGTGTAGGCACCGTACTTGAAGGACAAACAGGGGCAACAGAAACTGATTCTAAGGTGGCCGTACAAGAAACTGCTAAAAGAAATGCTATTTCGGAAAATACCATTAGAGACAATGCTTTAAGGGAAACTAGGAATTACGCTAACGATCAAAGTTATTCCAACGACGATAGAGATTATCTAGACCGTGCTATTTCGGGTAACACAGCCATAGGGCAAACCATAACGAATGCCGATAGCAAAACAGATGCACAAGTGCAGGGCGAGGATGCTTCCCAAAGGATGTCCCTCTTTACCCAAGATGGTATCAAGATGCAACAACTTTCAACAGCATACAACACCAACCCAGCGTTTAAGGCCTATGAAAATTCTGAAGGAAATGCTTGGAGTGCTGCGCATGCAAAGGAAATTGGTGAGCAAGAAAAAAGATATGGCTCTGGTGCAGTATCACAAATAAGCGGAAATAGTATTCCCAAAGGATTGATCTTTAGACATATGGCTGCTCAAGCGGTTGCAATGAATACCCATGCTTCGCCTGAAGAAAGAATGGCGGCTGGTGCATTTTTGGGTAGCTCAACTTCGATTTTGATGGGAGGGTCGAACTTAGAGCCCGTTAGTCCGCATTTGAAGAACTTACAGATCCCAGATCCCAGCTCCAACCCGTTGCTAAAGGACAGCCAGATGATGCAGACTGTTAATAAAAATGCAGGTGCAGTCATTCACCCCCTTGTGCCTATCGTGTCTTCGAAACACCAGGATGTACTGGGATATTCTGTTTACGATACCAGCGCTGTTAGGGCACCAACAATTCCCGATTCGCTTCATGTAGAACAAGATCAATCGGAGGCTGCTCATGAATCAGCCAGATTGAACCTAGATGCTAAGGGAGTTTCTGCTAATAATCGACTTGCTAAAACAGTTGTGCGTAATAGGGATTAATTTATATCCCACATAGCTTTGATTTTTAGTCTTTTAAATGTTGCAATTCCTAAATGTTTGCGATGATCACCTTGATAAAGCACTCTGCATATCGCTCTAACT
>CAJAYT010000122.1 GCA_903949285.1 uncultured Burkholderiales bacterium | reverse complement strand
GCTGTAGTCGGACCTGTGTTCGTTAAGAGCAGAGTCTCTGCGTCGGGTGTTTGTTCGTAAACCGCTACGCCCATGTCGTTTAACATGGAGATCACAATCTCAAGCGTTTCTGCATCAACCAATTTATCGGGTAAGTGATCTGATATCTCGCCGTGCGTTAAGTAACCACGGGTCTTACCTAGTTTGATCAGTGTTTTGAGTCTTTGGCGACGTTTGGCCAGGTCTTCTTCAGAGAGTACAGCCTCGTCTAAGCCAAATTCCTTCATCAAGGCGCGCTCTTTGGCCTTGCTGATCTTCATGCGCAGGGGCTTGACTTTCTCAGTGCTGGAGCTTGTCTCCTCAGCAAACTCTGTCTCGGACTCTAAATCAATTTCTTCGTCTAAGACGGGTTCTTCTATTTTTGGTTCCTTGCCCTTTTTAGCGGAAACCTTGGGGGCTGTAACTTTGGAATCCAATACCTTGGGAGCTACAGCTTTTGGGGCCGCTGCCTTGGCTGCCGGCGCTTTAGCTGCAGCGGCTTTGGCAGGAGCTTTTAGGGGCGCTTTTGTAGGCACTTTTGTAGTTGTTTTGGCAGCTACCTTCGTAGCTGTTGGAGTCGCCTTGGCGAGCGCACCTTTAACTGCAGGTTTTGCCGCTACTTTAGCCGCAGGTTTGGCAGGGGTTTTGGCAGAGGTTTTAGCAACTGGCTTGGCAGTTTTTGCGGCGGCAGAACCAGTTTTGGATTTGGATGTAGATGACACTTTGGATGAACTCGGTTTAGCTGCCTTTACAGGTGGCTTTTTTGCAGACGCGGCTTTCGCAGCGGAGGAAACAGCTGTTTTACCAACCGGCTTTTTAGACTTGGATGTGGACATAAATCCTCAGCGAAGATGATGTTTGGGCTTACTGTGTTTAGGAATAAGTCGTCAATCAAATGACAAGACAAGATGGAAGGGCGAACATTTGGAGTGCAATCCTAGCGGAATTTGGGCGAATCGTAATTAAATAGTTTACATTTGGCCGCGCCGGAGGTGTTGCTGTCGCTCTTGTCTGAACTTGTTCGGATTATACCGTAAGCCCCGATTTCAGTCTAGCGCGTCGGTTGTTTAAAAACCGCACGCGCTCATAAGCGACCGGGTCGGAGTTGGCTTTGGGGATCAGTACTTTTAGTTCTTGGTCTATGGAGTCTTTCTCCATCTCGACAAGGATACTGGCAAGTTCTTGCGGTGTGTTTTCTAAATCAGCGGGTGTGTTCTTAAATAGCTTCTCGATCCAAGCAAACTGTGGGTGCCCCTTTAAACCCTCCATTAACGCTGCAAAGGACTGCACACCCAGATCGTGGAGTTGTTGGTCCATCCATTTAAAGAGTTCGCCGTGGGGGGCCGCGAGCGCACAAAGCATGCTGTGCTGTGCGGGGGAGAGTAGCTCCCAATGGCTCATGTCGTTAAAGAGTATTTGAACAGCCCTGTCTTGCCTGCTGCTTGGGCCTCGCCTGATGGAGAGTTGGAGCGAGGGTGAGGAAGCAGGATTGAACCCTTCCATGTTGTTGTAGTTGCGATCAGAGAAGCTTCGGTCTGAACTGAACGCTTGTGTTGCTTGTGACGGGTAAATTTTATTTGAGTTACCCGTGAATCTATTGCCCTTGGCTGCGTTGTTAGAGGAGTTTTTAAATGAGCTTTTAAATGAGTTTTGACCGTCTCTTGAATAGGTGTTTTTGTCAGAAGCTGGCGGTGCCCAAAGTCGCAAAATCTCTTTCTCGCCAATACTCACCAAGTTCGCAATCTCCCCTAAGAGTTGACTTTTTAAAACCCCTTGAGGCAAAGCCTCCCAAAGCGGTTTGGCAAGAGAGGCGAACTGTGCGCGGCCCTCAGCAGTTTCAACATCACAACCCACGCGGGCTGATTCGATCAAGTACCTGCTAAGCGGGGTTGCGTCGGACACAAACCTGGTAAAAGCATCCGGTCCATGCTCCCTAATGTAGGAGTCTGGGTCGTGTTCCTTGGGTAGGAATAAAAACTTAACGTTTCTCGTGTCGCTTGCAAAGGGCAGTGCTACCTCAAGCGCTTTGCGTGCAGCGCGTTTACCCGCTGCGTCCCCGTCAAAACTAAACACCACTGAGTCTGTAAAGCGAAATAGTTTTTGGACATGCTCTGTCGTGCATGCAGTACCAAGTGTTGCAACAGTGTTTGGAAATCCCCACTGAGCCAACGCCACAACATCCATATACCCCTCGGTCACGAGGCAATACCCCATTGTGCGAAGCGACTGCCTCGCCTCAAAGAGGCCGTAAAGTTCCCGCCCCTTGCTGAAAACGGGTGTTTCGGGAGAGTTGAGATATTTAGGACCCGGTTGGCTCTCAGCTCCGGGCACGGGTATCACGCGTCCCCCAAACCCAATGCATTCGCCTTTGATGTTTCGAATAGGAAACATGATGCGGTCCCTGAACCGGTCGTATCTTTTCTCATCTGCTTTTGGGTCAGGGTTCTCATCTTTGTTGGAGATGACGAGCCCACTCTCAACCAAGAGAGGACTTTGGTAGTCTGGAAATACGCTTGCCAAATTCCTCCAACCCTCAGGCGCATACCCAAGCCCAAATTGTTTAGCAATCTCGCCCGATAAGCCGCGCTCTTTCAAATACTTGACGGCTTTAGGAGAGCTCTTCAGTTGCCTTTTGTAATCAAGGCTTGCTTTTTCAAGCGTATCGGTGAGCGTCTGAGCGTGCTGACGGTGTTCACCTCGTTTCGCCCGTTCACCGGGTGAGAGTGTGTCCTCGGGAACAATCATGTTGTAGGTTTGTGCAAGGTCTTTCACAGCCTCCACAAAATTCATACCCGAGTGCTCCATGAGAAAGCCAATGGCATTACCGTTCTTACCGCAACCAAAGCAATGAAAAAACTGTTTGGTCGGACTAACCGTGAAAGAGGGGGACTTCTCAGAGTGAAATGGGCACAGTCCGGAGAAATTAGCGCCCGCTTTTTTAAGCTGCACATGTCTCCCAACGATATCGACTACGTCGGCTCGGTTCAGCAGTTCTTGGATAAAGGTTTGGGGGATGGACATGTTGACCTGTATTGTATGCCTGCCCCAAATATCAAAGCCTCAATGTGTTCTTGTGCTCCTCAACATCCAAGCAAGGGAATAAATAAGCAAACACTTGAAAGTTAAGAACAAGATCAGCTGTTATGCCGGTGCTTTTTACCTCCCCAGCACAACTCCCTCACGCCTGGGATCGGCTCCCCCGCTCAGTCCACCCCGAGTTCTCTCAATGGCTTGCACACCGGAGGTGAGGGGGGCCTGTATGAGGGTTTGTTTTCTAGCGATCAGTTGGTTAAGCCACTCATCGTTGAATTGGTTTTGTTCCAAGATCAGTTCCCCATTGGGGTGAACAATTGTGAAATGAGCCAGGTTGATAGCCTCTTGTGGGCTCATCCCCCACTCAAGCATGGCCCAAAGTGTTTGCGCTGTAAAGTGAATGATGGCACTCCCTCCAGGACTCCCAAGGCTTGCGTAAACTTGTGAAGGTTTCCCCACTGTTCCCCCTGTTAAAACAATCGTAGGAGTCATGGATGACCTGGGCCTTTTGCCTGGTCCTGGCCTATTGGCAATAGGCCGACCAAACTCATCAGTGGGGGAGAAACTAAAGTCCGTGAGTTCGGAGTTGAGTAAGAATCCGCCTTTTAAACCGCTGCCAGAGTTCACCATACGGTGAACCCCAAAAGCACTCTCTATCGACGTCGTAAAAGAGACCGAGCCACCGAATCGGTCGATCACACTAATGTGACTTGTACCGTGTTCTGGTTGGTTGGGCATGGAGCCTACCTGAATAAATGACGCGCTTTTGGGTAATTCAACTGGAATGCCTGGTTCTGGGGAGCTCATTCTCTGTTCCCCAATGAGTTTTGCGCGCTCTTGCAAGTAAGCATTGCTGATCAGGGCTTGCCATGTTTTTTGCTCGTTTCGGGGTGAGCTTATCTTGGTGGAATGAGTGGATGAACCACTGGTTAGATCCGGGGTAGGAGAAGTAGTCTCTGGAGCCGTCAGGCCTGTTGAAGCCACTCGAGCAGTTGGATTAGTTGGATTAGTTGGATCAGATACATATTTAGCTCTATCGGCTAGCGCAAGTCGAGATGCTTCAGCGTAATAGTGCAGCCACTCTGCACCAAAGGGCAAGTCCTTTGCAGGGGTGTGCTCAAGCATCCCAAGTATCTGAGCCATCGCCAACGTCCCGGACGCAGGGGGAGGGGCTCCGCAGACTTTGTAAGGCCCGGGCTCTATACCAATCTTTAAGTCCACACCCAAGCCAACTCCGACTCCTGCTCCAAATCCCACTCCGGCTCCAACTTCCCCTCCCACGCTCTCTGTCTTGTGAGTATTCATCTCAAAGCACAAAGGCTCTCTGATGAGGGACCTATAGTTTCTTAGATCACTCAGAGACATTCGCTTATCTACATCCGGGGTTGAGTCTGAAAATTTTGTCGCAGCGTTGTTTGCAGTATCCACAACGGCCTGGGCCCAAACGCCCGTGTAAAAAGCCTTCGCGCCTTGTGATGCAATATCTTTTAGGATACGGGAGAGTTCAGGATTTTTCAGTTTGTACCCAACAGGCCAAGGCGTCAGGTCTGGTTGATAAAAGTATTCTCTGGCAAAGGAGTTACGAACAAGATCTTTGTCCTGTAACAGTAACTGGTGAAGCCTCTGGCTAACCATAAAGCCGTTATCACACAGCTCAATGGCGGGTTGGATGAGGTCCTTCCAAGGCAACTTACCGTATAGACGGTGTGCCTGCTGTAGCATCGCAACAATTCCTGGTACGCCAATGGAGCGATTACTGAGCTGGGCACGTTTGAAACCGAGGGGTCTGCCGCTATCATCTAAGAACAGATTTTCAGTGGCGCTTTGAGGGGCTACTTCTCGTCCATCTAACACCTCAACATGGCCCGCTTTAGACACGACCATAAACCCGCCCCCGCCAATACCGCTTGACTGGGGCTCGACCAAGGAGAGAACCATTTGAACAGCCACGGCTGCATCAACCGCGTTGCCCCCTCTCTTAAGCATCTGAAGTCCTGCATCTGCAGCAAGTGGATTTGCAGCGGCAACAGCTTCATGGGGATAGGTCCAACCAGGTTTATTCGTCCAGCGCGTGGCTGCCTCAGGTGAGTAGTCTCTAGACGTGGTGAACTCATCGCTTAGAGACTGAGAAGGTATTGGCGAGGATACCTGTGCAAATATCGCCGGAAGTAAAGGTGGAATTAACGTTGGAAGTTCCTGAGTTCGCTCCAGTACTTTAGCTTTTTCACTATTCAATACCAATGCGCTTTGGCTTGAAGGCGCGGTGATCAAAGATTCATCAGACGACGCGCCCAAGTACCCTGGATATCCCAAGCTAAATGCGCTAGAGATGAATAAGAGGCCTAGAAGTCGTGAGTGGTGTTTGAATTTAAACATATTCTGTTTCAAGAGTTTAGTGTCATTTTTAAATTAAGTCTTGTAAAGAAGAGGTTATATTTGGTAACTTAAATTGAATGCTTGGGCATTTGGTTGCTAAATATGGGGCTATCTGCGAGAATACTGGGCTTCCTCTAACCTGTTGTTTGAATGAAAAATCTCACTGGAATCAGTATTTCTGGTCGTCGCCGTGTGTCAGCTAAGTTACGTGCAAAGTTGCTCCTAGCAAGTTTGCTACTGAGTAGTTGTGCAACCCATATTCCACTCACGCCGGATAACGAGGCCAAGGGCTCGGCTCAAGACCGAGCGGGCGTCCAAAGATCTGATAACGGGACAAACTCAAATTCAAACGCTATCAATTTACCCGATCAGGTCAAGCCGATCCGTGTTCCTCCTAAATTTGCTTTGGTGCTTGGCGGGGGCGCAGCACGTGGGTTCGCCCACATTGGAGTGATACAGGTGTTAGAGGAGTCGGGTATCAAGCCTAATCTGGTGGTCGGCACTTCAGCGGGAAGCGTTGTTGCTGCAATCTACGCAAGCGGTAAATCAGGTGCTCAGCTTCAAAGAGTCGCAGACAGCATCGATCAATCGGCCATAACGGATTGGAATATATCTATTTTGAAACGCGGGATGATGCGGGGCGAGGCGCTTGAACGCTTTATTCGTCAACAAACAGGAATCAAAAACATTGAGCAACTGCCAATACCACTTGGAGTTGTAGCCACGGATCTTCAATCAGGGGAGGGTATCTTGTTTCAAAAAGGAGATATCGGTACTGCTGTTCATGCATCTAGCGCAGTTCCTTCGGTTTTTGAGCCAGTCAAAATTGCGGGTAAAGAATATGTCGACGGAGGACTGGTCTCCCCCGTCCCCGTTCGCTATGCCCGTCAGATGGGAGCAGATATTGTGTTGGCAGTTGATATCTCCAGCACGCCCGAGGGCAATAAGTCAGACGATATGCTCAAAATACTTCTCCAAACCTTCACTATCATGAGTAAGAGTATCAACACCTTTGAGCTTGCACAGGCCGATATCGTGGTCAAACCCTCGTTGGCTGGGGTGAGTAGCATTGAGTTTGCCAATAGACAGCAAAATATAGATGCAGGTCGCGCAGCAATGAAACTTGCATTACCGAAGCTAAAAGCGCTTTTGAGTAATTAAGTGAACCAGGCAGGAGTACTGAGTACCAATAATTTTCATCTCATTCGTACCTTCTACACCCAGAAAATCAATCGCTGAATCAATATCCGACTTAAGTCTTGAGAGAAACTTGACACTTTTGGGACTTAATATAAAACCTTCATTGGCTTTGTCAAGAACTTTTACATGCTTGAACGAATCTATACGTCGTATTAATTGACTTTACCCACGCAAGTGTGTGAAACCTATAAGATTGAATTTGGCCCAGGCCTGTGGGAGTTGGATCGGGACAGCGGCAAACTCGATAAGTCTTGCCACGGCTATCCGTGCGAGCGTTTGTGTCTGTCCAGTTTCGACCTAATATGAGACAATGCGTACTTAAGTAATGTATTTTGGGTCTGGTTGTATTGGAATGAAATACTTTGTGAGGCTTAACCCTGTTGACTAGGCTGACCAGGCTGAACAGGTCCAATTGCCAGTGCAACCACTGCAGCCACTGCAAAAGAGGTCACCAACTTTATTCAATATTCTCTACCCTCTCCTAATTGAGTGAGTTCAACATAGTATTCCAATATGCCTAGGCATACTTATACATTTTCTTGATTGTTTTCGTCTTTAGTCTAAAAATTTTATGAATAGTTCCTCCAACAACTCATCCAAGGGTTTTGACACCCTAAGACTACCTTTAGCCACTCTGAGTAACCTAGAGCAACTTGGGTTAAAGGAGATGACACCTATTCAAACTCTTGGACTACCGCTTGCTCTTGCTGGTCATGACTTGATTGCCCAGGCCAGCACAGGGAGCGGCAAAACCCTAGCCTACGGACTACCCTTGGTCCAAAAGCTAGAGGCCCCTCGCCTGAACGTTCAAGCCCTGGTTCTTTGCCCAACCCGTGAGCTCGCTGACCAGGTCACCCAGGAGATCAGGCGTTTGGCTAGAGCGGTGGACAATATCAAAGTCATTACCCTTTGCGGAGGGGTTGCGCTTCGGGCCCAAGTACAAAGCTTACTGCACGGGGCGCATGTGGTAGTTGGAACGCCTGGGCGCATTTTGGACCTCATTGAGCGTGAGGCCCTGCATTTAGGGGCGGTTCAGACTCTGGTCCTTGATGAGGCAGACCGTATGCTGGATATGGGCTTCTTTGAGGATATTGCAAATGTCGTCAAACAGTGCGGTAAAGATCGTCAAACCCTCCTGTTCTCTGCAACTTACCCAGAGGGCATTGAGCGTTTAGCGGCTCAGTTCATGCGCTCCCCTAAAACCGTTAAGGTTCAAGCCCAAATTGAGTCAAGTCAACTTGAGCAGATTTACTTTGAAGTTGAGCCTGGGGACAGGCTCGCAGGTGTTGCTAAGCTCCTCAACCACTACCAGCCTATCAACGCGCTTGCCTTTTGTAATACCAAGGAGCAATGCAGACGATTGGTAGCTTATTTGCAAGCGGGTGGGTTCAGTGCCAGTGCACTGTTCGGGGAGCTGGAGCAACGCGAACGTGATCAGGTCATGATTCAATTTGCCAACAGAAGCACAAATGTTTTGGTCGCAACCGATGTGGCGGCAAGGGGCTTGGATGTTGCTGAGCTTGCAGCCGTCATCAACGTTGATGTGAGCCCTGACCCTGAAGTGCACATCCACAGGATCGGCAGAACAGGCAGGGCGGGTGCGAAGGGACTGGCCCTAAATCTGGTCAGCATGGATGAAATGGGCTTTATTGGGAAAATCGAGCAACTCCAAGGGCGTGAGTCTGTTTGGCAGGATTTGGGTAAGTTAGACTCAAAAGCATTCCAGGGTATACCTCAGGCAGCCCCGATGATGACACTTCAGATCGTTGGGGGTAGGAAAGAGAAGATCAGGGCAGGGGACGTTTTAGGGGCTCTCACAGGTGACGCAGGCTTTAGCAAAGATCAGGTGGGTAAGATCAATGTGAACGAGTTTTCGACTTACGTAGCCGTTGATGCGAAGATTGCTAATGAGGCGGCACAACGACTGTCTGAAGGAAGGATTAAGGGTAAGAATGTAAAAGTAAGAAGACTTCAGTCCTAAAATCAAATCAACTTTTTAATAAGTTGAGCAATCGAAGTAACGCTAATTTTCTGGACAAATAACTTAAATAATCTTAACTGCGAAGAGGATTAAATCCGTGAACCAATTTCTTTAAAATCTTAAACGTTTCATCTAACTTATCAGAGTCCATAGCCTCAGATAATTTGGAAATTTCAAGTATAAGCTCCTTAAACGGCAAATAACTCTCTTGGGCTTTCATAATCTTAGGGTGCATTGTTTTTTGGGGATTATCTCCAATCAGTAATTCCTCATAGAGTTTCTCCCCCGGTCTAAGTCCAACAATTTTGATCTCGATGTCGCCATTGGGGTTGTTGTCATTTTTTATTGTCAACCCTGAAAGCTCGATCATTTGAAGGGCTAGGTCATAAATTTTCACAGGCTCTCCCATATCAAGCAAAAAGACTTCGCCACTGTTTGCCATAGCTCCAGCCTGGATGACCAACTGAGCGGCCTCAGGAATTGTCATAAAGTATCTCGTAACTGCTGTGTCAGTTACCGTTATGGGCCCACCCTCAGAGATTTGCTTTCTAAATAAAGGGACCACTGAGCCTGAGGAGTCTAGTACGTTACCAAATCTAACAATAGCGAAAATAGTATTGCTCGATTCATCGCTAAGAGCTTGTAACACCATCTCAGCTAGTCGTTTACTAGCTCCCATAACGTTCGTAGGTCTTACAGCTTTATCAGTACTTATGAGTACAAATTTTTGAATATTGTATTTAATGGCTAGGCTTGCTACATTAAGCGTACCCCAAACATTATTTATAATCCCCTCGAAGGGGTTGTCTTCGACTAAGGGAACATGTTTGTAGGCGGCTGTGTGGTAAACGGTTTCAGGGTTGTAAAGCTTGATAACATCCTCCAATCGTTTGGGGTCGCGAACTGAGCCGAGAGTAGGAAGGATTTGGGTTTGTAGATTCAAATTTTCTTTTATTAGACTTAATTGCTGATTGATAACATATAGTGAGTATTCATTTTGTTCATATAAGATAATCTTATTTGGTTTTGAATTCAAAATTTGTTTTGTTAGCTCAGATCCAATGGAGCCTCCCGCCCCGGTTATCATGACTGTTTTACCCCGAGTATCCTTATTAATAAGTTCAAAGTAGGGTAGGATAATATCCCTTCCTAACAGATCTGAAATATCTATCTCTTGAAGATCGTCCAGACGGACGTTGCCACTACTCAAGTCATCTAATTCAGGCAGAATTCTGACGTGTACTGGATTAAATCTTAGATTCCTTAAGAGATTGGTTTTATGCGCCCCAGAAAGGCGCGGTATTGCAATAATAATGTCTGTAACGCCCATTTTTTCTATGATAGCTGGTAGTTTCTTGGTATCAAATATCTGATGTCCGTGTATTTCTCGACCACTAAGTTTTAGGTCTTCATCGATAAAGCCAAGGAGCGTAATCTTTTTTGAGTTCTCTAGCCCTAAGGCAAGCTGAATTGCAGATAGTCCAGTTCCGTAAATTAAAGTTCTTTGTTTTGAATGAATGGAATTCCTAGTTTCGAAGATACCTGTTAAGTAAAGTTGAAAGCTAGCTCTTAAGCCTCCGCAGAGTATTAGTAACAAAATAGGTGAAATGATAGCGATTGAAACCGGCACTTCTTGTGTTTGAAGTGGAATATGGCCAAAGAATCCAAGGAAGCTGAGCGCTAGTGCAAATGCTGCTGCATGGGTTGCTATTGCAAAAGAAAGCGACTTTAAGATCGAAATACCTGTATACCTAAATACGGCTCTGTAAAGTCCAAAAAAACTAAAGATGGAAACCCCAAGGACCGGCGAAAGCGTATAAACAATCAACTGTGATCCAATAGGGTGGTGTATGACGTCTAGACGTAAGGAGTAAGCTCCCCAAACAGATATTAGGCACATTGTTGCATCAAAGCCTGCAACAATTAGTTGCTTTGTCAATCTTGGTAGACTCAAAATGTAGTCTTTAATCATCGGGTTAATGGCTAATATGCGTTGATTTTAAGACAATAGCTATCGTCTTTAACAGAATATAAAAATCAAAAGTAAGGCGTTGCTTGTTTAGATACTCAGCGTCTAGTGCAACCTTTTGCTCAATTGTTAATTCATCTCGTCCGTTCACCTGGGCCCATCCTGTAAGGCCGGGTAGCAGGGTATGGATGTTTAATTTGGTCCTCATCTCAATTAGATCTTGTTGACTGTTCAGGGCTGGTCTGGGGCCGACAAAGCTCATTTCCCCCTTAAGTATGCAGAGTAATTGAGGGATTTCGTCAAGACTTGTTTTTCTTAATATCTTTCCAATGAATGTTATGTGTGTCTTTGGATCTGTCAGTAAATGAGATGCTACAACAGGCGTATCTACTTTCATGCTCCGAAACTTTGGCATTAGGAACACTACATTATTTCTGCCAATTCTTTTAGACCAAAATAAGACAGATCCTTTAGAGTTTATTTTAATTAGAGAGGCGATGACTAGTGAGGGTGGTAATAATAAAATTACTAAAAATAAGGACATCAATAAATCAAATAATCGTTTCATATCGAATTGGCAAGGTGGTTCATTTAAGTAAATTTAAATGAAAATTACCTTGTTTCTTATTAATAAAAACTGGAATATCAAGTAAAAACAACCGATAACTAATAACTGAATTACATCCGACGTTATGCTTTCACTACTTACAAATAATAATACACTGAAAGAAGCGACCAAAATCAAAGAGCCATAAACGAGACCATTCAAAATTTCTTTTAGAGAGATAATCGATCTTAGACTCTTGTCAGTTGATAAGTAAAGCATTATAAAACTACTTAACTGACTTAAAACCAATGATAAACCGATACCTACAGGGCCAAATTTTTGCAAAAAAATTAATATTGAAATAAAAAATACGAGCACTCCAATAATTGAAGGGTAAATCAGAGTAGTAGTTCTCATCTGAGCGTGTGGGATGATAGAGAAGGCCCCTGAAAAAACCTTGATCACTTCATTTGCCACTCCCCAAGCAGCAAATTGGGAGGCTTCCCAGTAGTCTTTACCAAGCATTAAATGAGATAGTGGCTTTAAGCAAGAAATGATCGCCAGGCTAATTAGAAAAAGCGATGGGAAGAGGGTGTTTGAATGAGTATTCCATGCTTTCCGGGGAAATATTTCATTTGACAAATCAATATTTTTATAGAAAACTGGTAGTAAGTACGTATTCATTATTGAATCGAAGGCAATTATTAAAGATGCTCCAACACCATAGCCCGCTAAGAACATGCCCAAAGGAGCAAGTCCTATTGTAGAAGCTGCAATAAAGCGGTAGCTTTGTGATTGAATCCACCCAAGTCCCACAGCTAAAGCTATTGGCCAGCCAAAATCCCAAGCAGTATTTAAGTGTTTTTTGTTTAAACTTGCATTTGATTGCAATGGCTTGATGCTATTTAAAAATATAAATCCACCAATTATGGTAAAAATTAAATTGGATATAAATATTCCTAATAACCAGTAGCTTACGTTGGACTGTAGAAAATTGACTAGTAATGTAGATAATAAGAGAGAAATTGCGGACGTTAAAACAGTTAGGATACTAAACCACTTAGTGCGTCCTAGAAAATTTAAGGTGGGAATCAAAGATTGATTCGAGCAGATAATAAGAAGTGAGCCAGCAACAAGTAGAAGTGTATTGATATGGGGCAAATCAATTTTAATAAAATCTAGGGACACAAGGGGGAGTATACAAAGAACCGAAAAAAATGAGATGATAACAAGGTAAAAGATGAAATATAAATAGTACGATCTTATTTTCCCGCTATTATTCCAAGGGTGAAAGCGCCGATTCATAAACGCACCGACAGGGTTAATAAATATTAATGCAAAAAATGCTGCAATTGAATTGATTAAATATAACTTTGCAAGTTCCGATGGACTCAAGAAAGTAGTCGATATTTTTATAGTAAAAAAAATGACAATAAATTGGACAACCCGTCCGATTGATGTAGCTATCATGTTAATTCATCATGTCTTAAATATCGTAGGTTAATCCTGATTCTTGTTTGTGCTTTTCGTTACTATCGTCAATATCAATATCTGGGTCCTGACTAATCAGGTGCAATTTGATAAAAAATTATAAATTTGAGTGATGTTAATTTTGAATTTTTTCTGGATGGGTAAGTTGCTGAATCCCTATTGGTTAAATCATTGGTTACATTTTAGTACTTATGGTGTGGAAAGACTTAGAGTGGGTAAATCATCTGCGACAAATGAGCTAGTTTAGAAATGCTTATGACTTATATCTATTTCATAGCAGTGACCTTGCCCCTGAAAAACGTACCTATTAACTATAGGTGAAAATATAGTTATGGAGGTGTCAAAATGGGCGAGAAACGAACAAGGGCTAAATATACCCTGGAATTCAAGATGGAGGCTGTGAGGCTTGTCAGAAACGGGCAGTCTTCAGCAGATGTAGCCAAGATTCTTGGTGTACCGAAGGGCTCTTTAGAGAACTGGATACGCTGGGATGACGACGGTAGTTTGACAAGTGGCAAGGACAAAGTCATCAGCCAAGAGCAGATGGAATTGGCCAGACTTCGAGCCGAGTTAGCTCGTGTGAAGATGGAGCGAGATATCCTAAAAAAGGCGACAGCGTACTTCGCGAAAGAGTCTTTGTAAAGTACGCCTGGATAGCTCGAAATAAGACTC